>JACPVD010000073.1 GCA_016191895.1 Chloroflexota bacterium
GTGGGAAGGATCGACCCGGAGAAGCGTCTCGATTTTTTAATCGACGCGTTTGCACTTGTCGCTGATCGGATTCCGTCGGCGCATCTTGTGTTTGCGGGGGATGGCAGCGCGCGCAAAAAACTGGAGGAACATGCCGCTTCGACAAATATCCATCATCGTATTCATTTCCTCGGCATGGTGGATCGAGCCAAACTACCCGATTTGCTGCATGATGCCACGATCTTTCTCACCGCGTCCACTACCGAGGTGCATCCCATCTCCGTCATCGAAGCGATTGCGTCTGGCCTGCCTTTGCTGGCGGTGCAGGATGAAGCTTTTGAGGGCATGATCGTCGAAAATGAAAACGGGCATCTTACCCCGTTGGATGTCCGCGCATTTGCCGATATGCTGGCGAACCTGATCACCGACCCTGAAAAACTTGCGCGTTATGGAAAACGCTCGATGGAGTTGAGCGAAAAATATTCCATCGAAGGACAGGTGCGCGCGCTCGAACATCTTTATATGGAAGCCATTTTGCAAAACTGGCGCGGAGGTTTTGTCTCGCGCATTTCGGCAAAGTTGAAGTTTTAGAGGCTTCGAGCGGAGTCCAACGTCTCCAGACGTTGGACTCCGCTCATATGTCAGGGGGTATAATTCCACCGCCATGCCCATTTTGGATTCGCACACCGTTGAGTTTTTCAGTCGCAGCCCCGAGCAAACCCGTCGAATCGGAATGCGGCTGGGAGGCGATCTTAAGGCAGGCGATGTGATTTGTTTGCAGGGAAACCTCGGCGCGGGCAAGACCACCTTCGCGCAGGGACTCGCGCAGGGTTGGGGATCGCTCGACCCGGTTTCAAGCCCGACGTTCATCATCGTCAACCTCTATCGCCGTCCAAACGGCGAAAAACTTTTTCATCTGGATACCTATCGTCTCGACTCGATTCCCGAAGCCGAGGAACTCGATCTCGATTCGATGCTGGCCGAGGGCGCGTTGATCGTCGAATGGCCGGAGCGGCTGGGCGACCTGATTCCCGCCGAACGCTTGTGGATCCATCTCGATCATGTGGCGGACGAACGGCGGCAGATGCGTTTTCACGCCAGCGGCAAACGCTACGATGATTTGCTCGACGGCATGCGCCAGTCCGTTTTTGGAGGCGCGTGATGCTGCTTGCAGTCGATACCTCCACCGCGCAGGTGGGGCTGGCTTTATATAACGGGACTCACATCCTCGGCGAGATGACGTGGACGACCCGCCAGCATCACACGACGGAACTGCCCCCGGCTCTTACCGGACTTTTGACTCGGTGCGATGTTTCAATGGGCATGATCGGCGCCTTGGGCGTTGCGATCGGCCCCGGTTCCTTTACAAGTTTGCGCGTCGGTTTGTCATTGGTCAAAGGGATCGCGCTTGCGCGTCATCTCCCTGTAATTGGAATTCCAACGTTGGACGTCATTGCCGCGGCCCAGCCTGCTGGAAAGCACCCCTTGATTGCAGTGATTCAAGCCGGGCGGAAGCGAATCGCTTTCAGCGTGTACCAATGCCACAAGAATCAGTGGCAGGCCGGGGGCGCGATAAGAAGCGGGACGATCGATGAGCTGGCGGAGTCCGTTGAGAGTCCAACCTATGTGGCGGGCGAGTTGACATCCGAAGACCGTAATCGTCTTTCGCGCAAGCGGACGAATGTGTTGCTGGCGTCACCGTCCAATTGCATCCGCCGCCCGTCTGTGCTGGCAGAGCTGGCGTGGGCGCGCTGGCAAAAGAGCGATGCGGACGATGCCGCGTCGCTCGCGCCGATCTATTTGCATGTTGCGGGAACGCCGATCCAATAGACCTGACGGGGTCTCATGGGTTATTGGATATCTTGGAAATATTTTCACACATGGATATGTTATTACCGGGCAAGCCTGAAGACCCGTCAGGTCTGATAAAAATCCGCAAAATGACACTGGGCGATCTCGATCAGGTTGTTGCCATCGACCAGTTGTCTTTTAGTCTGCCCTGGCCTGCGCGTTCCTTCCGTTTTGAGTTGACCGATAATCCCGCCTCGCGCTGCTGGGTTGCGGAGTTGGATGGGCGCGTCGTCGGCATGATCGTTTCGTGGTTCATCGTGGATGAAATTCATATCGCCACGTTTGCCACGCATCCCGACTTTCGACGACAGGGAATCGCAAAGAGCCTGCTCTTGCACACGCTTCGCTCCGCAAAGGAAGAAGGCGCGATCAAATCGTTTTTGGAAGTGCGCGAAAATAACACTGCCGCGTTGAAAATGTATCGCGATTTCGGTTACGTCGAAAGCGGTCGCCGCACCGGTTACTATAAGGACAACAACGAAGATGCCATCCTCATGAACCTCGACTCGCTCGACTCGCCCGACTCGCTGAATCGCTGACTCGCTGAATCGCTGACTCGCCCGAATCCCCGGAGAAACGCAATGGCCGCAGAAGAGACCCTCTCCCAGATCGCCAATGAAATCTCTGCGTGTACAAGCTGCGCCTTGCACGAAGGCCGCAAGAAAGCGGTGACGGGCGAAGGGCCTGCTAATGCGGAAATTATGTTCATCGGCGAAGGCCCGGGCTTTCACGAAAACGAGCAGGGACGTCCATTTGTGGGCGCGGCGGGAAAGTTTTTGGATCAGTTACTGGCACAGGCCGGCGTCACCCGCGACGATGTGTTCGTTGCCAA
>JACPVD010000074.1 GCA_016191895.1 Chloroflexota bacterium
AAGGAGAATCTAAAATGGCTGCGATTGGCGTATGGTGTACGGCTCTGTTCTTTCTGTGGTACGGGTTATCCGCCTTTGTGCCCGCGCTAAACACCGACATGTTCAAGAAGGTCGGCGCGGTGCTGGCGATCATTGTTGGCGCGGTCACTTTGCTCGGCGCGCTTGGAATGTAATCGAATAAAAAACGAAACGGCCTCCCAAACGGGAGGTCGTTTCGTTTAACAGGGTTCTTCTTGTCTACTTTCTACTGTGTACTCGCTTGCCTTTTCCCCGTCCCTACGCCTTCCCCAACACCAGCGCCAACAGCGCCATCCTCACATACAACCCATATTCCATCTGACGAAAATACGCGGCGCGGGGGTCTTCGTCGAAGTCCGGGCTGATCTCGCCCACGCGCGGAAGCGGATGCATCACGATCATATCTTTTTTTGCCGCCTTCATTACATCCGGGTCGATCACATAAGCGCCCTTAACTTTTTCATAATCAGCGGGGTCTTCGAAACGCTCCTTTTGCACGCGGGTCACATACAACACGTCGGTATCGGCCAGAACCTTATCCAACGATGCAAACTCCGCCTGCGGAATCTTCTTCGCGCCGACCTCGTCCATCACTTCCCTGGGCATCTTCAAAATTTCGGGGGAGACATAATTGAGTTTGATATTTGTAAACGTCGAAAGCAAACGCGCCAGCGAATGAACGGTACGCCCGTATTTCAAATCGCCGAGCATGGTTACGTTTAAATTATCGAGCCGCCCCAACTCCTCC
The DNA here is from genome assembly GCA_016191895.1 of Chloroflexota bacterium. Classification (GTDB taxonomy): domain Bacteria; phylum Chloroflexota; class Anaerolineae; order Anaerolineales; family Villigracilaceae; genus Villigracilis. The sequence goes on from JACPVD010000074.1 coordinate 767, forward strand.
ATGATCGTAAACGCATCGAGCAACGCCTGTGTGGGATGTTCGCCCACGCCGTCGCCCGCGTTGATCACCGGCTTCTTCGCCGCCTTCGCCGCAATCGCCGCTGACACCGTCTCCGGGTGGCGCAGCACGATCACATCCGCGTAACATTCAAGCGTGCGGATCGTATCGGGCAAACTCTCGCCCTTCGACACCGACGAATACTTCACTTCATTGATCGGGATGACCGATCCACCGAGGCGTTCCATCGCCGCGGTGAACGATGACGATGTGCGCGTGGACGGTTCATAAAAAAGATTCGCCAGAATTTTTCCCTTCAATAGATCGAACGTCCCTACGCGTTCGACCATTCCGCGCATCTCATGCGCCACGCCGAACACATATTGCAAGTCGTCGCGGCTGAATTGCTTTACCGACAAAATATCCTTCCCATACCAATCGGCATTCTTATTCTCGCCAAACGGCAGGTGCGGGTTGAGAGTGGGGGTGGGCATATGGTAGTCTCCTTGTTTTGTGGTTGGATAGTTTTATAGTTCGGTGGTCGAGTAGCCCCGTGTTTGTCGGGGCGTATCGAGACCATGATTGGGACTCTGGTTGCGCGCTGATAACGAATCCCGTTTTATCACATTTTTCTACGCCTCAGCATTTTACTACCCGGACTCATACTACGGGCGAGGCTGGTCGCTGTTTCGAGGGGCATTATCCTACTTTGATAATTTCTTTTTATCCTTCAGCCATTCCGTGGCGTGTGGCAGATCGACACGTAAAAAAACCGTATTCGGCGGGTCTTGTATCGCGGCGTTGATCACATATCGCTTTCGCGGACTAATATTCTCAGGCAGGTCATTCATCGCAAAGAAACGCACGTCATCTGATTCGTCGCTCATTGTCGCTTCACCACCAATGACATGGCCTGTAAAAACGAAGCCCAAATCCTTATCCCACGGCGCAGGCTTGGCGTAAACAACCAATAAGCGGTCTATTACAACATCGAACCCGGTCTCTTCTTTGGTTTCACGAATCGCAGTGTCTGTCGGCAATTCACCGTGATTCATGCCGCCACCTGGTAAATCCCATAAATCCATATCGCGGCGGTGAGCGAGCAAAATGTTTTTCTGCTCATCATAAATTATCGCAAAGACTCCCAGAGTGAATTGATCCTTCATCTAATTTCTTCCTCATGCCCATGCCTGTGATGAATATCTGTGCCATCCACTTGTAAAAACTTCCGAAGTCTCAAAGACTTCGGAAGTTTGAAATTACCTGCATAAACCCATCACACGCTCAAAGACCTGGTCGGCATCCATTTTATCCGAGTCGATGATGATGGCATCCTCTGCCGGGCGCAGGGGGGCAACAGCCCGGGTGGAGTCGATTCGGTCGCGCTCGATCACTTTTTTCAGGATTTCATCGTAACTGGCCTGTTCGCCGCGGGCAATGATCTCGTTGTAGCGGCGTTTGGCGCGTTCTTCGGCGCTGGCATCGAGGTATATCTTCAAATGCGCTTCAGGCAGTACAACGGTGCCGATGTCGCGCCCGACCATGACGATGTTGCCGCGCAGGCCGATGCGCCGTTGTTGGCCGGATAACGCTTTGCGCACGTCCGCGTAGGAGGAAACCACGGAGACATTTGCGTCCACGTCTCCGCTTCGCATATCCCAGGTGGCGTCTTTTTCTTCGATGATCACGTCGCAGGGGCGACCGTCGTTTTTGGATGGCGGGCGGATATCGATGTGGGCGTTTTGGGCAAGGTCGGTCATGACCGTTTCGTCGCGCAGGTCCAGGTCATGCTGAAGCGCGATCCATGTGATGGCGCGGTACATGATGCCCGTGTCGAAGAAGAGATAGCCGAGCGAGTCGGCGAGTTTTTGCCCAAGCGTGGATTTGCCCGATGCGGCGGGGCCGTCGAGGGCGATGATGGAGGGAGAGGGTATTTTGGTCATGTTGGTTTAAGAACCTTTACCGCGAAGATAGGAAGAACGCGAAGGGAATTTTTTTGAGTGCAAAGGAAGGTTTTCTTTGCTGTCTTCGCGCAGACGCAAGTGTCGCGGTGAAGAAGTTATGGCGCGGAGTCTAGAAAGAGATCGTCACGCGCCCAGAGGATGATCGTTTCGCCGTTTTGAGGCATGTTGCGTAGTGCAATCCAGCGCATCCAATCCTGCAACAGGGCTACGCTCCATAAGGGATTCTGTCTCCAGGTGAAGTCCTGCCCGCGATAGGCAGAAGCGAGAATCGGGTTGTCTTGAAGCGGGGTGACGACGAAATATGGCGCGCTGGAAACATCCAGCGATTCGACCATGCGCGGCTGGTGATTTCGCAAAGCCCATTCGAGGGCGGGAGAGTCGATTCCGACGATGATCACCGGCGCGGCGTTATCGTTCCCGGTTCCCCATTCGGAGAGGTCGCTGACAGTGGCCTCCAGCATATCCGCCTGCATGGGAATGGAGTCCTGCCACCAGATTTCTGGATAAGCCAACCCGCGCAGGCCGGCCGCGCCAACTGCTCCGCCGAGGCCAAGGATTCCAAGTACGAGGGTTAACCCCCATGCGCCGCCAATGCGCGCAATGCGAATCGACCAGCCTGCCGCAACGAGCATGAGGCTGAGCAGAATCAAGATCAATGCGCCGATCAACAGCCAGATGCGCAAAACGAACTCGCGCGATGTAACCGACAGCCATGCCATGCCGGAGAAATCCAGCCAGGCAAAGGCCCAGATGAAAGCCGTGAGCAATACAACGCCGATCACTTCCCGGCGTTCTTCGCGGAAGACATCCACATTGCGGGTGAGTTCGATCGCGGCTAATGACCAAAGCGGAAGGAGCGCCCAGGCGAGGTCGCTGATCTGGCGCGAGGGGATGAGTATCGCAAGCAGGAGCGCCACTAAAAACCAGACGCTGAGCCACATGACCCGTTTGCCTGAAGCGATCCATCCGCGAATGACAGCGTACAAGCCGAGTAAAACGCCGAGCGGCTGATAGATGATGAGTGAGAAAGGAAGACGGCTTGCTGGAATGATAAAGGAGGGCGTCACCCAGCGTGAAATAAATGCGGGGATGGATGCCAGCGCGGCGCTGAGCCCGTTGGGAATGATGAAGAAGAGGGTGCCAGCGAGAGTGAAGGTTGCAAGAAAGGATGAAAGATGAAGGCGGAAGGATGAAAGATGCTCTGTAGTTGATGATTGCGAAGCGCGATTGGGAATAAATGCCTGCGAAATTGCCCATGTGATGGCAAGGCCGAGGATGCCGAGCCAGATGGAGGGTCCGCTGAGGAGGGCGAGGGCGGTGGAGATGCCTGCAAAGTTGAGTCGATTCGAGTGGAGGAAGCCCCATGCAAAAACCAGAAACGCGATCGCAAGGATGGGACTCGCGGCCTGGCGCGATAGGGAGACAAGGCCCGGGTCGATGGCGATGAATATTGCGAGAATCAGGCCGGAGCGGGGTTTGATCCGCTCTTCAAAGAGGAGGGGAGCAAAAACGAGGAGACTGCCGATTAAGGCGGGAAAGAATCGGGCGAGGAAATTTGTCCCGCCTCCGTAGATGAAAAATAAAATCGATGTGGAAAGGATGTAAAGCGGATGCGGGTCGAGCGCAGGTTTGAGGCCTTGCGCAATTTGCAGGGATTGCAGGGCGGGCGCGGCTTCGGCGTCGGTGAGGGGCATGGCGCCGAGTTGAGTGAAGCGCAAGCCGAGGGCAAGAAGAAAGGCCAGCGCATACAGCCAGCCTTCATGTTTGAAACGGCGTGGGGTCATGCAGGCAATTGTAATGCATCATCGGTCATCGTTCGCAGGCGTGTTAGACCGTGCCTAAAAACTCTTTAGCGCAACACTTGCGCCCCCTGTCACCGCCCGCCAGGGCAGGTGTGCGCGCAGTGCAGGTGAGGCGCAAAGACGCTGAGCCGCCAGGATTTTAACAAAAGCCCATAGAACCTGATTCGTAAACTAATTTTGTTTTCTCTTTGCGGCTTCGCGTTAATGACTCGTCTTTTTCAGGCGCTCATTTAGTCGCCTATGTGGATGGCTTTGAAATCAATTTTATAAACGCCTCCACCACCTGCGGGTCGAAATGTTTGCCGCTTTGTTCACGGATGTATTTGAGCGCTTTTTGTTTCGACCATGCCTTGCGGTAGGGGCGGGCAATCGATACCGTATCCCAAAAATCGACGATGGAGAAAATGCGCGCGGCAAGGGGAATCTCTTCGCCTTTCAATCCGCGTGGATAGCCGCTGCCGTCCCATGTTTCGTGATGACAATAGGGAATATCGAGCGATTGCCGCAGGTATGCGATGGGCTTGAGCATTTCATACGCAATGGCGGGATGTTTGTGCATGATCTCCTGTTCGGCGGGGGTTAACTTTCCGTTCTTCAACAGAATGGAATCGGGAATTCCCATCTTGCCGATGTCGTGCAAAATCACGCCGCGGCGGACGTGAAGCATTTCCTTTTGCGGGATGCCCATGGAACTGGCGAGCGCAAGGGTCATTTCCATCACATGCGGCGTGTGGCTTTCAGTTTCGCGATCGCGCAGGTCGATGGCGTGAGACCAGCCTTCGATGGTGGCGTCATAGGCGATGACGAGTTCGAGGTTTGCGCGTTGAAGTTCATCGAAGAGCTGGGTCTGGTTGATGGTGATGGCGGCCTGGCCGGCGAGGGTCTCGAGAAAATTCACCCACTCGGAGTCGCGGCGCAGGGGAGCGCGATGAAGCACCTCCAGAACGCCTTTTACTTCGCCCTTGGCAATCAACGGCACGCCGTAGTATTCCACAAAGCCTTCGCTTGCCAGCAGGGACGCGCGGGCAAAATTCGATCCGCTTTCGGGCAGGTTGGGGATGTGAACCGTGCGGCGGCTAAATGCGGCGCGGCCGGCGTGTCCTTCGCCGAGGCGCAAATGAGATTGCTCGATGGCGCGGGTATGGAAACCCTGCCCGGCGATGTATTCCAGCGTCTGCAAATGCGGGTTGAACAACAGCACAGCGACGGCGTCCACGTTCAATTGGGCGATGGTTTGCGAAATGACTGTTTTGAGAATTGGGCGTAAATCGAACGAGGATGAAATGGCGCGGTCGATGGTATGTAACGCCTGCAATTGGTTGAGTCGCCGGGCGGTTTGTTCGCGCAATCGCGCCGAGTGGATCGCGCCTGCCGCCTGTGAGGCAAAGAGGGAGAGCAGGCGTTCTTCGGCTTCGGTGAATTTTCGTTCGGAGCCGCCCATTTCATCGGCGGTGAGAACACCGATCAATTCGCCGCCGTAAAGCATGGGAACTTCAAGAACCGCGCGGATGGAAAGCCCCTCGTGTTGCGTTGACCGCCCCTCCCAGTTCGAGTAATCGTCTATTCGCAGCGGGCGATGAGTCTGCGCCACGCGCCCCGCCGCCCCCTCGTTGAGTTGCAGGCGTGTTCCCAGGGGTATAAAGTGGGCAATATCTACGGTAAATTCCAGTTCCCCCTTTTCTGGGTGATATAGATATATGCCGCTGGTCGCAGAATCGAGCAATTTTCTTGCATTTTCCACAATGACCTTCAACAAGGTATCCAGATCGTTTTCAGCAGAGATGGCGTTACTGGTTTGGTAAAGCGACTCGAATTCCCGCGCGCGACGGTTGGTTTCTTCAAACAGGCGGGCATTTTCGATGATGGTTGTCACCTGCGCGGCGAGCGTTTCGAACAGGACCCGATGCCGGTCATTGTAGACGTTGGGCCGGTATGATTGCGTCGAGACCATGCCCACGCTGACGTTGTTCTTGCGCAACGGCACCGCAAGAATCGACCGCACCGATTTGGGCGACCCATAGCGGACGGCGGGGACGTTATCCTGCTGGTTATCGTGGATGAACAACGTTTCGCCGCGCGCAATGACCTTGCCGCTCAACCCTTGTCCGCGAGGGACGCGCTTTGCAGGATAGCGTTGACCATCGTCGTACAGATAGACGCCGTGATAGTCGCCATTGCCTTTATCTTCGAGAACGATATTAAATGCATCACAGGGCATGATCTGAGATACTGCCCGGTGCAGGGTGGTATAGATGGCGTCGGGGTCGAGATCGACGGAAAGCAAGGACTGACTTGCCTGATGAAGTATGCTTTGTTCCGCAAGCCGCTGGCGGATGGTTTCCTCGGCCTGTTTGCGTTCGGTGATGTCGCGCGACATGACCAGAACGGCATTTACTCGATTGGATTCGTCTTTGATCGGCACCAGCGATGTATCCAGCCAAACATTTGTGCCAAAAAATGCGAAGAGCGATTCCACCTGGACAGACTCTCCACTATCGAAAACTTTTTGCAAATTACCCTTCTGACGGCGTGCGATCTCGGTTGAAAAAATGTCATCCAACCGCCTGCCGATCAGTTCCTGTGGCATAGCCCTCAATTGATGAGCCCCAAACGAATTGATGTACTCGACTTCAAAGTTGGGGTTGACGAGCGTAATTATGTCTTGCGAGGATTCGGCAAGCAACCGGTAGTTTTGCTCGCTTTCGCGCAGGGCATCCTCCACTCTCCTTCTTTCAGTAATATCATGCCGGATGGAAATAAAATGGGTGACATTGCCTTCCTCATTTTTCACCGGCGTGATGGTCTGTTCCTCCGTGTAGAGGCTTCCATCCTTGCGGCGATTGATTACTTCCCCCCGCCAGACATGGCCTGAGCGAATCGTCTGCCACAGATTTTCGTAGAACTCCCGGCTATGCAAACCGGAGCGCACCACGTCGCGCGGGTTTTTACCGATCACCTCCCCGAAGGAGTACCCGGTCAATGCGGTAAACGCAGGGTTGACCCACTGAATGATTCCGTTGAGGTCGGTGATGGCAATGGCGTTGGCGGCGGCATCGAGCGCGGCGCTTTGCAAATGATATCGCTCCTCCGCCCGCCTTCGCTCGGTGATGTCGCGCAGGATTCCCTCGTGATAGATGATATTCCCCTGCTCGTCATGCACGTACGACCCGTGATCCTCCACCCATATTTCAGAGCCGTCCTTGCGGCGCATGCGATAGGTTTCGATCTCTTCCTGCCCGGTATCCAGAATATGACTGCCCCTTTCCTCGGGCGCAAAGTAGAGTTCTTTTTTTATATCCACCCCCAGCATTTCCTCCCTGCTGGCATACCCGAACATCCGCACCATGGCCGGGTTTACCTCTATAAATCTTCCATCGTGCGTGCTCCGATAGTAGCCGTCCAGCATGGTATTGAATAAACGCTGGTAACGCCTTTCCGATTCGCGCAGGTCGCGCTCCCCTCCGTTTTCCGCTGTCTTTGGGCTGGATGTGTTTTGAGCCATGGGATATATCCTCTCGTAACGGGAACCGTCCAGGAACAATCACGGCTTGGGAGAACAGGGTGAATGATTTGCGGTGGCTTTCGCCTTTTACTGATTATCTCACCTTACGCGGGGGTGCGTCGCACCAGCCTGAAATAGACGAGTCTTACGAGTAGATTCAGCCAGTTTATTGGACACTCCAACCTGTTTGGTGCGACGCACTGCGTAACATCAGTGATTATTATATCCCCTCCCATTCGGACTCCAACATCGAGTCGATGTGTACCTTTTCAAAAGGAAGGGGAAAGCGGGGTGTTTCGAGCGCGCAAAGCGCGTTCAAAACACCCCACCCCCAATATTTCATAACCGGACGTTCTTTTTCAGGTATGCCCGCAGTTTGGCCGGGTTCACCGCGCTTACATCCACTTTCTTCGCGCCGATCATCGTTGCGAATCGGGTCAATCCGCGGGCGAGCGCGCGGGTGAAGGCTTCGTCTTTGGGAGCGTCGTCTTCGAGCCAAAATCCAAGGATGTACAGTGTTCCTGTTGCGCGATCCAATTTTGGGTCGAGCCTTGCTACGAGATCGTCGCCGTATAGAATCGGCAGGGTGTAATATCCCCAGCGGCGTTGATGCAGGGGCTTGTAGACTTCCCACAAATATTCAAAATCAAAAACCTGTTTTGCCCGTCCGCGCGCGCTGACCATTTCCAACGGTGCAAGGAACGTGACTTCCTCTTGCGTGGATGTATCCAGCGGCTTCCAGGGTTTGGGAATACGGCCCGCTTCCAAATCGGACAGGTGGGGCTGGTCGCTGTTTAAATAGAGATGGACGTCCTTTGAGCCTTCCACCCGCACCCGCGAAGCGATTCCCGTTTCGATCAACTGTTCGATGCGCCGACGTCCCTCCTCGCGCGACACATCGCGGTGAATGAAGGATGCAAAGCCGGTGCGCCACGTGTTTTCACGCGCCATGCCCAGCAGGGCAATTGTCTTGCGGCTGAAGAAATCTTCGGCTTCGGAATCGGGCGCGGCGTAATCGAATTCGCGCGGCAGGACGCGTTCGCGCAGGTCATAGATGCGGTCGAAGCCTTTACGGTTTGCGATCATCACCTCGCCGGTCAGCCACAAATAGAACAACGCCACCGACGCTTCCTTGCGCCCGCGATAACTCCACACTTTTACGGCCTCGCCGCTGAAATCGCGGTTGCCCATCGGGCCGTTTGCGCGCAATTCGTTCAATACAAATTTCTTTAGATCGGCGGGCGGATGTTTGAACGGTCCATGATCCAAACCTTGTTTCTCGCGGTGTTTCATGTGCAAACGCCAATGGGGGAATTCGCTCACGGGATACATGAACAGCCAGCCGCCATAATCGAAGAATCCGCGTTTTTCGTAGGCGGCTTTGTAGAGAAGGCCGGGCTTGAAATCGAGCACCCGGCCATACAAGGCGATCTCCTGACTGCGCGCCGCGATATTCAGCGGATCGAGTTGGAGTCCTTGCATTTGGTGGATGGCTTTGGCCGTGCCATTGAGTCCGCGAAAGCGTCGGCCGGGCCATAGCCCCTGTTGCCCGAGCAGGAATCGGCGGAAGGTGATGCGGGAGATCGTGTCCATAAAAAAATGACCGGGGAGAGTCGATCCCCGGCCTGATGTTCCTTATTATTTTCTGTAGATCACGGAGCGCAGACTTCAGTCTGCGATTTGTCTGGCAAAAGCGGACTGAGGTCCGCACTCCGAAATAAAAACGTCATTTACTGATTTTCATCATTCTTACTCGCAGTTCAACTACTCGCTACAAACAAACGAAAAACTAATCATCCCCCAGCGAGGCGATTGCCCGCAACAGACCGAAGACCAGCACGCCGAGTTTCATCCCTTCGCCGGTGGTGATGGCGGTTTCGCGTTCGTTTCGCTCGGCGCGGCGGGTGAGGAGCAGGGCGGCGACCAGCCCCGTGACCGCGCCGATCAACGCGCCAAATAAAATGGTTCTGCTTTTATTCATGGATTGCTTATCCTTTCAAAGAAAGCCTTTGCCTGTTCGATAAACCCGCCGATGGCGAGGATGGGTTTGACGGCCATATCCGCCCCGCGGAGGATATACCCTTTTGCGATGAAGACATAATCCTGCGCGATGCCCGTGTAATACGGAAGCCCGCCCAGCGCCCGCGCCATCAAATAGATGAGGCCAATGAGAACCGCGAGAATGATCAATCCACCGATGAGGATAAAGATGGAAAGCCACATCGTGGAGATGGCGGCCCAACGCCCCACATCGCCGCTGGATTTGAACGTGGCAAAACTGATTAATACGGTCATGCCAAGCAGAAGGACCGCGCCGATGACAACAGGCAGAACGATCTGCGTTACGCGCTGTTTGCGATGTAGTTGATAGGAGTAATGGTCGGGTTGGCGGGGCAGTTCGGCTTTCATGTTCATATTTTAGCATACTACCCTGTAGGACAAGTTTCAACTTGTCCGCTTCGCCTGCTCCCAAACCTTAGGCAAATCTAAGCGGCTTTCCATAAAATTCCTGAAGGGACTATAATGCCGCACATGCCTACAAAAAAATCACCCCCCGCTCCCGCTATTGAAGCGCTTGAAGACGACGATGATGCGGTAATGCAGAAATCGCCTGAAGAGACCCTCACATTTACTTTCAAGGTCACGCATTTTTACTCCGTGCTGGTTGTGCTGGCGTTTGCCGTCGGCGTGCTGGTGGGGTACGTGGCCTGGGGACGGAATAACGTCACCACGGTTGTCGCCCAACCTTCCGGCGAGATCGCCGAAGCGCCGCAGGAGCCGCAATACCAGCGATACGAAATCCCCACCGACGGCTATCCCAGCCTCGGTCCCAAAGACGCACCGATCGTGATCGTGGAATTCAGCGACTACCAATGCCCATATTGCCGCCGTTTCCACGATGAGACGTACC
>JACPVD010000026.1 GCA_016191895.1 Chloroflexota bacterium
CTCGGCAGTCTTCATCACAATAGCCTTCTGGGGAATCTTTCCGGGAAATGCCCTAGGCCAGGCCATCCTTTCACAATGGTTGATCAAAACGGCTTATGAAACCCTCGCCACACCCCTCACGTATGTGATCGTCAACGCCCTCAAACGCGCAGAGAACGAGGACTTCTACGACCGCGAGACGGACTTCAATCCGTTCACTGCATGAGCTGGCCGGATAACCGGAACGCGATCTCTTTGCCCAGCGGGTAGAGCGGCAAGAGGTCAATCCGGTATTTCTTTCCCGAGAACGACTGCATCAGCCCGCCCGCCCGCAACAAATCCACCCTGTCGGTGGGATTCAAATTCACCAACTCCTCTACAATCCCATCGAGTTTTGAGGCAGGGTAATAATTTCCCGTCAGCGCTTTCAAAAAAACGAACTGTATTTGCCACGCATCCAATTCCCCATGGACCGAGAGTGCGGTTAAAAATCCCTGCCGGAGATGCCGCGCCTCGTGGACGATGAGGCTGAGGGCATAGTCATCGTCCTTCCCATCTGAATAGGCGGGACTGATCTCGATGTTCCCGAACAACGTCCAGCGCGCGCCGGTAGGCTGGGAGCGCACGCGGACGGTCACGTTGCGTTCCCGGAGGAATTGGCGTGTGGCCTGCCCCACTTCTCCCGACGATTCCAGGTGTTCCAGGAGCTGTTCCAACCAGTTTTTCATCGCAGTCTGCGCCTATTTCAGCGCATTCTCAATCAACCCACGCAGGAAGGCGATCAGCGGCTCCATACCCGAATTGGACAAGGTGACATCGTTAGCCTCCCATCGGATCGGTTGGCCTGATGTGGAAAGTTCGAGCGTGTAAATGAAACAGTCGGCGCAGCCAACCGGAGGTCCGGAGGGTGGAGCAAAGGAGGCCGAAGCCAACAATTCGTTCAGTTGGGACAGTTCGTCGTCAGAAAGTTGCCCAGTCACTTCCTTATCGGCGCGATCGTCGGTGACGGTCGTCGCGCCCTCGCTGGAAATTTTAATCGTCCGCAACAGCCCCATGATGCCGCCGGATTGCGTTAGCTGGATGGTTGTCCATTGGCGCGACGGGGTTGGAAGTGGCTGCTCCTCGGTGGCAGGTGAGGCAGGCCCACAAGCGACGAGCAAGGAAATTACAAGCAGAAAAGGGAGGGTTCGAGTCATGAAAACCTCCTTGCGCCATTTATGGCATCCTCGGGTTGTGAAACCAAGCAGAAAGTTTCAGCCATAGAGACACGGAACTTTTCAGGAGCTTCTCCGTGTCTCCGTGGCGGATTTTTCACGGTTCACGAAACGGTACTGGTCAGGGATTTGTTTTTCTTTTTTTCCTTTTTCAGTTTTCGTTTCTCCTTTGGGTTAAGTTTGGCCTTTTTCTTTTCCTCCCGATTGCCTTTATCCTTTTTTCCGCTTTCGCTCATGACGTATCTCCTTTCTAACGATTCGTTGGGAGTTGGCCGGTGACTGTCGCAATTCACGGCCGTCTTCGTACGCCAAGTATAGCACGCGCGCACCTCTGCCGGGATATTCTTCCGTGCGCCTATCATGCCCAGCCATCCGAATTCCGGTAGCGGCTCAAAACAAGCGATGCGCTTTGTGGAGCGGGATGGTATCCCGCTGAATTACGGGTATGCGGAATGCCATTCCGTACCAAATCACTTGCGCTCTTTGCGACCTTCGCGAAGAAAATTCCTTTTTGCAGTGCAGTCGTAAGGTATAATAAGTGCAATCAAAGAAATCTTCGCACAAGGCAGTTTATGGCAAGCCCATCCTTCAATCTTCCCGCCGAATACTGGCAAAACCTCCTCGTCACTCCCAAAGACATCGAATACCTGCAAACGTACCTGTTCGAGCGCGAAACTCCGCTCACGCCGCAAGAGCTTGTGGCCGTGCTGGTCGCGGAACGGTTGCGCGCCGAGAGCGCCTCCGCGGCGCAGAAGCAGGATCATAGCAAGAATTATCTCCCGAATGAAAAATATTCGGTTGGCGATGCTCTGAAATTTCCTGCACTCAAAACCGGCGGTCGCGTGACCGCTGTGCGCGCCGGACTTAATCCCGAACTTGGCGCGTTCGACGTGCTGACCATTGCGATGGAGGACGGCAGCGAGCGACAATTTGCCGCCGCGCTTGAGACTCACAAACTGAACGCCCCGCCCGTCGAGGACGAGTCCGCCTCCTCGCTGGATCCCGAGGCGATCGCGCTCGAATTCGGCGCGCATCTCGCCGACAAGCTGGATTCCGCCTTCGCCCGCGACGACAG
>JACPVD010000059.1 GCA_016191895.1 Chloroflexota bacterium
AGGGCGATATCGTTGTGGCGGCAAGCCTTGTCCATGGCGCAACCGGCCGCCGCGAAGTGCGAATCAGTTTCACCGATACCGGGCCGGGCATTTCCGCGCAAGATCAGACCAAACTCTTCCAACCCTTCTCCCAAGTGGACGACTCACCCACCCGCAAAACAGGCGGCACCGGTCTCGGCCTTTCGATCTGTCAGCATATCGTCAACATGCACGGCGGAAAGATATGGGTCGACAGCGAAGTGGGGCGCGGGAGTACATTCCATTTCACCCTTCCGCTTTTCCGCAAGGAAGCGGAAGGCGAAACACCGCACGGAGAAAACAGGGTCATTCTTGCCATCGACGATGACCCACAGGTAATCGGCCTGTACGAGCGCTATCTGCAACCACAAGGGTATCAAGTCGTCCCGCTAACAGACCCCGCGCGCGCGGTGGAACGTGCAAAACAATTAAAGCCATTTGCGATCACGCTCGATATCATGATGCCTGGAGTCGATGGCTGGCAGATTCTCGATAATTTAAAGGGCGATCCCGAAACTCGCGACGTACCCGTAATCGTTTGCAGCATCATCGACGACCTCGAAAAGGGTTTCAACCTCGGCGCAACAGATTACCTGGTCAAACCCGTTTTGGAGGACGACATCGTCAACGCACTCGATCGCCTGAATGCAGACGGCTCGATTCGCGAGGTGCTTGTCGTCGATGACGACCCGGACGACCTGCGCCTGATCGGAAAAATCCTCAGCGATGACGGTCGTTATAAAGCCATTCTCGCCGACGGCGGACGCGTGGGTTGGGATTTGATCTCTTCCGGCAACCCGCCGCATGCGGTCATCCTGGACCTGTTCATGCCCGAGATCGACGGATTCAAGATACTCGAAAACATGCAGGCTTCGGAAAAACTTCGCGAGATTCCAGTCATTGTCATCAGTGGCATGGACCTCACCGCCGACCAGCGAAAGCAACTGAACGACTTCGGCCAGCGGCTGATGTCCAAGGGATCGTTCAACGAAAAGGAATTGCTCACATCCATTCAGCGATCGCTCGATCGCGTTCACGCCAAAAAATAGACTGGAGTTAACCGGGCCGTGTCATTCACCATCAACTGCATCGATTGCGGACATTCCGCGCCGTACTACCCGACCTCCACCACATGCCCCAGGTGCGGAAGTCAGTGGCGCGAAGCGGAGTACGACTACGAGGCGATCGCAAGGACCCTGCCGGGCAAACTTACGAGCAGGCGGTATGACCTGTGGCGATACCGTGAATTATTGCCGGTGCGCGACCCAAATGTCAGCCTGTCGCTCGGTGAGGGATGTACCCCGTTAATTCGCGCGGTCAATTTGGGGATGATGTTGGGATGTCCCAATATCTTTATCAAGGACGAACGCCAGGGGCCGACCTCCTCCTTTAAGGACCGGCAGGCCTCGGTCACGATTGCCGCGTTGAAGGAGGCGGGAATCACAGAGATGGTGGCGGCATCCACCGGCAACGTGGCGATATCCTATTCGGCGTATGCATCCCGCGCCGGCATGAAGTTATGGGCGTTCGTCACCAGCCTTGTGCCCGGCGTAAAGATGCGCGAGATCGCCCTGTATGGAAGCCAGGTGATCAAGATCACAGGCTCGTACGATCAATGCAAACAGGTGGCTTCGGAGTTCGCCCGCCAGCGGAACCTGTACCAGGACATGGGCGCGCGCACGATTACTTCCATTGAAGCGATGAAGACCATCGCTTTTGAAATTGCGGAACAACTCACCGCCGTTTTGGAACCCGACTCGCCGATGCCCTGGAAGACTCCCGATTGGTATGTGCAGGCCATCAGCGGCGGTATGGGGCCGATTGGCGTTTACAAGGGTTTTCGCGAGATGAAAAACATGGGCTGGATCGATCGCATCCCCGCGTTCGCTCCCATTCAAGCCGAAGGTTGCGCGCCGATGGTTGCCAGCTGGAAAAAGGGATTGGAAAAAGCGGAGACGGTGACAAACCCCAAAACGCGCATCGAAACGCTCGCCACCGGCGACCCCGGCCGCGCCTATGAATTTTTACGCCGAATCGTAAACGACACCGACGGTGTATTCGAAAGCGTGAGCGACGACGACGCCTTTCGCGCGATGCATGTGCTGGCAAAAATGGAGGGTATTTCCGCGGAGCCTGCCGCCGGCGTGGCGTTTGCCGGGCTATTCAAATTGATCCGCGCGGGCATCATCAAACCAAGCGACACGGTCGTGGTGAATTGCACCGGTCACACCATGCCGGCCGACCCAAGCATTCTTGGAGATAACTGGTCACGCGACGTAAAATACCCATCCGCCGAGGAAACTCCGCAGGAAGGCCTGCTCTCCGCATTGACCCAGGTTGCGCCGGAACGATTCCCAAAGATTATCATCGTGGAGGATACAACCGAGGCGCGCCGTCTGATTCGCCGTATTTTGCAATCGCAGGGCAACTTTACAATCCTCGAGGCCGGCAATGGGCGTGAAGGACTCGACCTTATTCAACGCGAATTGCCGGATTTGATCATCCTCGATCTGATGATGCCGGAAATGGACGGTTTCTCGGTCATCGAAGCCCTGCGCGCAAACCAGGAAACCGCCGCCATTCCGGTCATCGTCGCCACGGCCAAGGAACTCACGCAGGATGAAAAAGGCCGGCTCGGCGGGCAGATTCAGGCACTCATGCAAAAAGGCGATTTTCTCAACGACGAGTTCCTGGAAGAAGTCAAGTCGTTGATCAAGTAACTGATGCTACGCAACGCGTTGGCCTCTGCATAAGGCGAATCAAGTAAGCATTATTCACTCCCCTGAACAAAGGCTGGTGGCTTTGCGCAATAAACAAACTGCTGGAATTCTGGCCGCTTTGGGATCGGCGGTATTTCTCGGCTTTGCCCCCGTCTTTGGAAAACTGGCGATCAACCTGGGATACACGCCATTTGCAGTTGTGGCGTTTCGCACCGGGCTGGCGGCAGGCATCCTCCTGGCAATTGTAGCCATATTCCGCCCCCAGTTTCTCTACATCTTCCCAATTGGCCTGATCGGGTGCGCGCTGGCAGGCGCGATCAACGGGCTTGGCTCCCTTTTGTATTATCTTGCCCTGCAAAGATTGGATGCCAGCATCGGTCAGATGCTATATTCGCTGTATCCATTCTTCGTGGCGCTCTGGCTTATTCTCGATCACCAACCCCCAAGCCGCCTGACATTTTTCCGCATTAGCCTCGCCACGATGTCGGTCATTCTGTTGACCGGTTTCCCCGGGCATGCCGCCGACCCGATCGGCGTGATCATGATGATCGGAGCGGCGGTTCTATACGCCATGCATCTGCCCATTAATCAGCGCGTGTTGTACGAGGTTCCAGCCCCGACAGTGGCTCTCTACACGTTGCTTGCCATGAGCGCGGTGGTTATCCCGGCTTACCTGATCTTCGACCGCGCCTGGCCGGAAACGAACATTCCATGGTATCCGCTGGCCGGGTTAACCTTCGTAACCGTTTTTTCGCGCATCACCCTTTTTTTGGGCGTGAAAAAAATCGGCGGGATGCAAACCGCCCTGCTGGGACTCGCCGAACTTTTGATCGCGATCATTTTCAGCAACATCTGGCTCGGCGAAAGCCTGACCCTGATTCAATGGCTGGGCGCGATCGCGCTTGGCCTGAGCCTGATCCTGGTCATGTATGAAAACACATCCCCGCCGCCGCACAGTGGAAAGACCGGCTGGCTTTCATGGATTCGCGCCCCCGATCTGCCGAAGGATGTCTTCGGTCCGTATGAATGAAAGTATCTTCTCAATAAAGTGGGGTGTTGTGAGCGCGCTTCACGCGCTCACAACACCCCAC
>JACPVD010000027.1 GCA_016191895.1 Chloroflexota bacterium
ATGCGGGCGATGGCGCGTTCGATCTTTCCGCCGTATTCGAGTCGAAAAGGGGATGGAGAAGAGGATGGGGTCATGTTATTTTTCCCGCCGCATGAACCGCCTTCGCAAGCAGGTTGGATATTCCCCTGCCGCGATTCGCCGTTGTGGATACGATGGGGATGTTTCCGATCAATTGCGAAAGTTCGCTGATGTTTATCTTTGCGCCGTTTTTTTGCAAATCATCCATCATGTTCAGCGCGATGATCACCGGTACGTCCAATTCCAATATCTGGACGGTGAGATATAAATTCCGTTCGAGGTTGGTTGCGTCGACGACGTTGATCACAACGTCGGGGCGTTCCTCGATGATGAAATCGCGCGCGATGATTTCCTCCGGCGAATAGGCCGTCAGGCTGTAGGTGCCGGGCAGGTCGACGATGTTAATCGTCAGCCCGTTGTATTCGATCTCGCCCTCTTTTTTTTCAACCGTTTTGCCCGGCCAGTTGCCTGTGTGCTGGCGTAAACCGGTCAACAGGTTGAAGATGGTCGTTTTGCCTGCGTTTGTATTCCCCGCCAGTGCGATCGTCAGGTCAGCCATTCGCCGCTCCATCCAGCATCACTTCGATGTGCGCGGCCTCCTCTTTTCGCAAGGCCAGGTGATAACCTTTGATGAAATATTCCACCGGGTCGCCAAGCGGGGCGTGGCGTTCGATGAGAATCGTCTCGCCTTTGACAATTCCCATTTCGACGAAACGCCGGCGCAGGGCGCCTTCGCCGCCAATGCGCGAGATCGTCCCCCGTTGACCGGGCTGTAACAGGTGCAATTGAATTAATGCGGTCATTGTGCTTCCTTTGTGTGTTTTATAGTGCTTTTGAAAGAGGGGGAATTACCGGGATACGATTATATATTCAGCCAAAGCCAGCCCGAGCGCAACGTCTTTACCATCCACGCGCAGCGTCAGCGGACCTTGCAACGGGGCGGCCTCAAGGACCGTCACTTTATGACCGGGCAGGAGATTGCGATCATACAAGTGTTTGATCACCTCCGTCGCAGTGGCGTTGACCGCCAATATCGTTGCCGCGCGTCCCGTGTCCAATTCGCCCAGCGGGATTCCATTCAACGGCGCAAACGAACCGTCTGCGGCGGGAATCGGATTGCCGCGCGGACAGGTTTGTGGATTCCCCAAAAAAGCCGCCAACGCCTCGGTCACTTCCGGCGCGGTGGCATGTTCAAGCGAACAGGCATATTCGTACAATTGTGTCCATTCGATCTTCAGGTGGTCGTATAAAAAACATTCCCACAAACGCTGGCGGCGCAGGATGTTGCATGCGGCGTCGCGTCCCTTTTTGGTCAGCGCCACGCCTTTATAGGGCGTATGCTTTACCAGTCCCTGCTCGCCCAAACGCTTGACCATTTCATTGGCCGAGACGGCGGTCACACCCAACCGATCCGCCAGGCGGCCGATGGCAACCATTTCCCGGTCGCTCAGTTCCACCAGGGCTTTCAGGTACATTTCCACGCTCTCGCTCAGGGGCGATCGATTCATAAGGCTTGCCTATTAATTATCATAAGGTCAACCTTATTATCTTTGATTCCCGCGTTTTCGTAAAGAGATGGATGTCACTTTGTTGGGGGAGGAACGTCCCGCCTGTGCATCTTTCCGCCTTGTGCGTTATAATCCCGTCAATACAATATTCAACCTTCGGGGCAGGGTGCAATTCCCGATCGGCGGTACAGCCCGCGAGCGTGTACGACCGACTTAGTTGGTCATACACAGCATGATCCGGCGCAATTCCGGGGCCGACAGTAACAGTCTGGATGGAAGAAGGTTAACGCAGACCTGCGCAGTCTGTGTGGATTCACGCCCCGAAAACGATTCCTGTTTTCGGGCTTTTTTCTCGACGTAATTCCGCAACGGACTCCGCCCTGGCCTGTGTCTGCGCCCCGGGGTCGATTCCACCGAGGCGCTTTTTCATGCTCAAGAAAAACCCATCCCGCATTCCCTGGCTCGGATCCATATCCATCCTGGCCGGTTTGTTTGCATGGGAAGTCACCGCACGATACGGCAGCCTGCCCCGTTTTATTTTTCCGGGTCCGCGCGATGTCTGGCTGAGCCTTGTCGATTCCATCACCGACGGAACATTGATGTATCATGCCGCCATCACACTGACGGAGGTCCTGCTTGGCCTGTTGGTCGGCGTGACGTTTGCAACAGTGATTGGATATGCGCTGGCCAAATCACGTACGCTGGAAAAAATCCTTTCACCCTATCTTGTGGCGAGCCAGGCGATTCCGATTGTAGCAATTGCGCCCTTGCTGGTCATCTGGCTCGGAGATGGAATTCTCTCAAAGGTGTTGATCTGCGCGTTGATCGTGTTCTTCCCGGTGCTGGTCAATACCATTGTGGGTGTGCGTGCCGTGCCAACCGCGCTATACGACCTGATGAACTCCGTCCGTGCGACGAGATGGCAAATCCTGTTGAAGCTGGAATTCCCCGCCGCGCTTCCCATTCTGCTGGGCGGTTTGCGAATCGGCGCGACGTTATCGGTCATCGGCGCGATCGTGGGCGAGTTGGTGGATGCGGAGGAAGGGCTTGGGTATTTGCTGCAACTCGGCGATTTCCAATACGACACATCGATGGTGTATGTGGCGGTGTTTGCGCTGATCGCCCTCGCGCTCGGCTTGTATGGAGTCGTGGCGTGGATCGAGAGGAAGTTTTTGGTCTGGCAGGAAACAACTTCGCGCTGAGCGTAGTCGAAGCGCCGGGCATTTGTCCTTCGACTCGGTGAGCCGCGAAACGAGACGAACTGTCAGGACGAATGACTGCGCTCACGCTGTCTCGACGCTTTTTCGGGAGCGCGAAAAACAAAGGAGACTCAATGTTCAAGAAATTAGTTTCACTCATGCTCGGGCTGGCGATCGGCCTTTCGGCCTGTACCAGTTCACAGGTCGGGGGGGATGCGGGGGGAGTCCGTCTGATTCAACTGCCGATGGGTTACATCCCGAATATCCAGTATGCGCCGTTCTATGTCGCGGTCGAAAAGGGATATTTTGCCGAAGCGGGGATCGAACTCAAGTTTGATTATTCCTTCGAGACCGATGGTGTGTCGCTGGTGGGCGCCGGGGAATTTCCGTTTGCGGTGGCTTCCGGCGAGCAGGTGTTGCTGGCGCGTTCGCAGGGATTGCCTGTGGTGTACACGTTTGCATGGTATCAGCAGTTTCCGATTTCGGTCATCTCTGCGGTGGAACTGAATGTACAAACCCCCGCCGATCTGGCGGGACAACGAATCGCCCTGCCCGGCTTGTTTGGCGCGAATTTCATTGGCTTGCAGGCATTGCTTTTTTCTGCGGGGTTGACGCTGGCCGATGTGCAGGTGGACACAATCGGATTCAACCAGGTGGAATCGTTTGCCACCGGCCAAAGCGACATTGTGATCGGATATACCGCAAACGAACCGATCATCCTTCGTTCGCAGAAATTCAAATTGAATGAACTGCGCGTGGCCGATTATGTGCAATTGACCGCGAACGGAATCGTCTCCAGCGAAAAGACGATTGCGGAGGAACCCGAACTGGTGAGCGGGATGGCGCTTGCGCTGGCAAAAGGCATATCCTACACCATCGCGCACCCGGAGGAGGCGTACACAATCAGTTTGAAGTATGTGGAAAACCTCGCCAATCAGGACAAGGATGTTCAAATGCAAATCCTGAATACGTCCATCGAATTTTGGAAGGCGGAACAGATCGGCTACTCCGACCCGCAGGCCTGGGAGAACATGAATGAATTGCTGGTAAAAATGGAATTGATTCCCGCGCCCGTGGATTTGAACGGAGCGTTCACGAATAAGTTTGTGCCGAATTAACGATGGGCGTGGAGCGTGGAGCGTGCTCCGTGACACGCACCACGCTCCACTCACCACCCACTCATGCCCGCATTCCCCATCCTCACCACCAAAAATCTTTCCGTTGTCTTTCCCGACAGCAACGGCGGTCTGCGCGCGCTGGAGGATATTTCGTTTGAAATATACCCGCGCGAGTTTATTTGTTTTCTTGGGCCTTCCGGGTCGGGCAAGACCACGCTGCTGCGAATCCTCGCGAGCCTGCTCGCGCCGACATCGGGCAGTGCGCATTTCATCCGCAATCAAAACCCGCGGATCGGCATGGTCTTTCAGCAGTCGAATCTTATGCCGTGGCGCACGGTGATGGATAATATTAAACTCCCGCTCGAAGTGGAAGGCATGGGCGAATCGAAGGCGCGGATGAAGGCGCAGGAGATGATCGACCTGGTCGGGCTTCACGGATTCGAATCCGCGTGGCCGCGCGAACTCTCCGGCGGGATGGCGCAGCGCGTGGCAATCGCGCGCGCGCTCATCCATGACCCCGACCTGCTCCTGCTCGATGAGCCGTTCGCCTCACTGGATGCCATGACCCGCGAACGCATGTGGGTGGAGTTGTCGCGCATCTGGCAGGCGAAACAAAAGACCGTTATCATGGTGACGCATTCGATCAATGAATCTTTATTTCTTGCCGACCGAGTTTTGGTGCTCACGCAACGCCCCGGCAAAATAAAAATGGACATGAAAGTCGATCTCCCGCGCCCAAGAAAAGACGACATCCGTTACACGCCGCCTTTCGGGAAACTCGCCCGCAAACTGCGCGAAGCGATTGAGTGAGTAATACACACAAGTTGTCGTCTTGCTGAACTTTGTCAGTTTTAACGCAAAGTCGCCAAGTCGCCAAGACGCGGCGCTTTTTTTCTTTGCGGCTCTGTGCCTTTGCGTTAAGATTCTCGATTAAATGCGGCTCAAGAAATAATGGCAGCAACTTGAGATAATAACCATACCATGACAGACTCAAAACTCATCCTCGTCACCGGCGCGACAGGTTATGTAGGCGGGAGGCTTGTGCCGAAGCTTCTCGAAGCCGGCTACCGCGTGAGATGTCTTGTGCGCGACCCATCCCGCTTGCAGGGGCGCCCCTGGCTGAATCGAGTCGAAGTCGTCTCCGGCGACGCGCTCGCCCCCGAAGGACTCGCCGACACAATGCAGGAAGTCTCTGTCGCCTATTATTTGATTCACGGATTGCAGGGTGGAAAGGTGAACGCCGAACGCGACCTGCAGGCGGCGCGCAACTTCGCCCAGGCCGCAGAAGATGCCGGTGTCGAACGCATCATCTACCTTGGCGAACTCGTTGACCCCGCCGCAAATCTCTCTCCCTACCTTCGCGCCCGGCACGAAACGGGATACCTCCTTCGCTATGGCAAAGTCCCCGTGACCGAATTTCGCGCCGGCATGATCGTCGGCTCCGGCTCGGTGCTGTTCGAAATGATCCGCTACCTCACCGAGCGCGAACCGATCTTCATCTGCCCGGCCTGGTATTTTTCGCAGGCGCAACCCATCGCCATCCGCGATGTGCTTTCCTATTTGATCGAAGCCATCAAAACGCCCGACAGCATCGGCCGCGTGATCGAAATCGGCGGCCCTACGCGCCTGACCTATGCCGGCATGCTCATGGGCTACGCCAAAGAACGCAGGCTCAAACGCTGGCTCATCCGCACGCCGGTGTACGCGCCGCGGCTTTCGGCGTATTGGGTGCATCTTGTCACGCCGATTCACTGGCGAGTCGTTGCGCCGCTCATCGAAGGCTTGCGGCTGGAACTCATCGTCCGCGACGATACTGCAAAAAAACTTTTTCCGCAGATCAAGCCCATCGATTTTCAAACCGCCGCGCATCTCGCGCTTGGCCGTATTCAACGCGACAAAGTTGAAACCAGCTGGTCAGACGCGCTTGTCGTTTCGATGGGTGATTTCAAGCCCTATCGATTCGCCATCGAAGAAGGCATGTTCATCGAACGCCGCCAGGTCATGCTCGATCTCGAACCCGAATCCGTGTTCCGCGCCTACTCCGGCATTGGCGGCGAACGCGGCTGGCTCTACATGGATTGGTCATGGGTGTTGCGCGGCTGGATGGACAAAGTCATCGGCGGTGTGGGCTTGCGGCGCGGGCGAAGACACCCCGACGAAGTTCACACCGGCGAGTCTCTCGATTTTTGGCGCGTCGAAGAGGTCGAAAAGAACCGCCTCATGCGCCTTCGCGCCGAAATGAAACTGCCCGGCAAAGCCTGGCTTCAATTCGAGTCCGCGCCGCAGGAAAACAAAACCCTGCTCACCGTCACCGCCTATTTCGCGCCGTACGGCATCCCGGGTTTTCTCTACTGGTATGCCATGTGGCCGTTCCACAAATTCATCTTCGACGGCCTCACCCGCAGGCTCGCGTCCCGCGCAAGGGTGATCGCCCATTAATTGGCCATGCGAATTCTCGTCACCGGCGCAACAGGGTACATCGCCAGCAGATTGATTCCCCAACTGTTGGATCGTGGCCACGAAGTCTGCGCCCTGGCCCGTCACCCGCATCAAATCGGACCTCGAAACTGGTCGGCCCAAATAAGCATCTTCCCCGGCGACGTTTTGAATCCCGCCTCCCTCGCGCCTGCATTGAAGGATGTTCACACCGCATACTATCTCATCCACAACATGTCCCTGGGACATGGATATACCCGCGTCGAATTGCGGGCGGCGCAAAATTTTGCCAAAGCCGCGGAAGAGGCCGGCGTTAAACACATCATTTATCTCGGCGGTCTTGCCGACCCCGAGCAGCACCTCGCCCCGCACATGCGTTCGCGCATCGAAACGGGAGCGACCCTGCGCAAAGGCAGCGTTCCTGTCACCGAGTTTCGCGCCAGTGTCATCATCGGTTCCGGGAGCATTTCCTTCGAGATGATCCGCTTCATGACCGAGCTATTTCCCGTCATCCCCGCCCCCGCATGGATAAAACACAAATCCCAGCCCATCGCCATCCAAAACGTGATCGAGTATCTCCTCGCCGCATTGGATAACCCCGACGGGCAGGGACAGGTCTTCGAGATCGGCGGCCCCGATATCACAACCTATCAGAACCTCATGAGCCGCTACGCTACCCTGCGTGGACTCAAACGCCGGTTTCTCATCCTGCCCTACATCCCCGCCTGGTTCATGGCGCTTGGCATCGGGCTGACGACTCCCGTCCCGCGCCGCATTGCGCAGGCATTGACACGCGCTCTTTCCAGCGACAGCGTGGTTCTGCATCACGATGCTTTAAAAATATTTCCAAAGACAAACTTGATCGATTTTGAAACCGCCGCAAAAGACGCCCTCTCGCATTTGCATCCACTCAGAATCGAGCGCGTGTGGGAAACTGGAAAACACAAAACGCTCAAACACGAAGGGTTCTTTATCGATCATCGTCAAATCGAAGTCGGGATCGCGCCCGAAAAGATATTTGCAGCGATCGAAAACCTCATGCCCTCGACGTTCGTCGTCGAAACCGCGCGGGCGAATCAATCCCTGCTGACGCGTTCGATGCAAAACATCCCCGGCGAAGCGTGGCTCGAATGGCGCACAGACCAGGATGAAAGTTCAACCCGCATAATCCAGACCTGTTACTTTGCCCCCCGTGGTACCGGCGGTTTTTTGTATTGGTATTTCCTGCAACCTTTCTGCAAGATATATCTGCAAAGGCTGTTGAGTTCCATCGGAACCAAGGCGCTTCGGGTCCGGGCTTGAGTAGCCGCGGAACGTTCCGAAGTAGAACTTCGGGAGTCTTTTCGATTCGTTCTTTTAGCGGCTCTGCAAGTTGTCTGTTGTTTCGAAACTTGGTGGTAAAATAAAAACAGAAAATACGATCAGCAAGCGGCGAAGTTGGTGAAAATCCAACACTGTCGCGCAACTGTGAAAGTAGTCAAGTAGTTGAATGGTTGAATAGTCGAATAGTTGAAAGACGAAACGGCTGCAAAACCACCAGACTACACAACTACAAAGTCAGGTCGCCCGCTCTGGTCGGTTCTACCACTCTCTCGCGGAAAGGAGGTGGAGGACGGCACAGTTTCGGATTGCCTCTCCAACCTCCCCAGCCCTTGCTGGGGATTTTGATTCTGTAATGCCGACTTAAGTCGGCATTACCAATACATTTCAGGAGAAACCATGTTACGCAAGACTTTGTTAATCACCTTACTGATCATCGCATCGCTCACCGCCTGCGGACCTTCGGCGACAGCCATCCCGACGGAAAAGCCCATTGCAACCGAACCCGTTACATCGGTCCCGACGGAAGCGCCCGTGGATTCATCGATTACCCTCACCGACGGACTCGGACGCGAAGTCAAATTGGACGCGCCCGCGCAACGCATCGTGGTTCTCGCACCATCGCTGACGGAATTTGTCTTTGCCGTGGGTGCGGGAAACCAGTTGGTGGGCCGCGACGATCTTTCCGATTTCCCCGCTGAAGCCGCAGATGTCGCCAGCATCGGCTCCACGTTCGGAGACTTGAATACTGAAGCCATCCTCGCCCTTAACCCCGATCTTGTGCTGGCGGCAGAGATCAATACCCCCGAACAGGTGAAAGAATTGGAAGGCCTGGGATTGACCGTGTATTACATCTCCAACCCACTGACATACGACGAACTGTACGAACAGGTGAAACTTTTTGGGCAGTTGACCGGGCATGAGGAAGAAGCGGCCGCGCTGGCCGAGGCGCTTGCGGCGCGGGTCGAGGCGGTGAAATCCGCTGTTGCGACCGCCGCAACGAAGCCGACCGTCTTTTACGAAATCGACGGCACCGACCCTGCCAAACCGTGGACGACCGGTCCCGGCACATTTATGGACACGATGATCACGATGGCGGGCGGCGTAAACATCGGTGGCGTGTTGAGCGACCCGTTCGCGCAGATCAGCGTGGAGGAGATCGTGGCGCAAGACCCGAACATCATCATCCTCGGCGATACGCTATATGGCGTGACAATTGAGTCAATCGTCGCGCGCGCAGGCTGGGCAGATTTAGCCGCCGTGAAAGAGGGCAGCATCTTCGCTTTCGACGACAACCTTGCCAGCCGTCCCGGTCCGCGTTTGGTGAATGGGTTGGAAGAGTTGTTGAAGATATTGCATCCTGAATTGGCGGTAACGCAGTAGCAGGTAGACGAGGAAACACGGAGGCAGGTACACATGGAAGCAAGCCCCTGTCTATTTGTCTATTTGTCTATTTGTCTATTTGTGTACCTGATACATTCCCCATGCGCCGTTACCCGTTTCTTTCATCTTTCGTCATTCTTGCTTTCGCATTGTTTCTCAGCCTTGCGATTGGTTCGGTGTTCCTGCCGTTGCGTGAAATCCTTGCCAGCCTGCAAGGGAACGGGTCGGACTTGGCAGAGAACATATTATGGAAGATCCGCCTGCCGCGCACGGTTCTCATTGCATTGACCGGCATGGCGTTGGGCGGAAGCGGCGGGGCGTATCAGGGACTGTTCCGCAACCCACTGGCTGACCCGTATTTGATCGGCATCGCTTCAGGCGCGGGGCTGGGCGCGGTCGTTTCGATGATGGCGAAATGGCCCTATTCCTTTTGGGGACTGATGGCGATTCCGCTTTCGGCATTCATCGGCGCGTTGCTCACCGTGACCATCGTGTATTTCCTCGCCCGTGTCGGGCAGACGGCTCCGGTGACGAATTTGATTCTGGCGGGGGTGGCGGTCTCATCCTTTGCCACGTCTTTGATGTCGTTCATTATGTTGCGCTCGGATGGCGAACTGCGCCGCGCAATGAGTTGGCTGATGGGTGGATCGATCCAACTCGGGTGGACGTCCGTGCTGGCGATGTTGCCGTATCTTATCGTTGGATTGGGGGCGCTCACCCTGCATGGGCACGCGCTCAACCTGTTGCAATTTGGCGATGAGCAGGCGCAACAACTTGGATTGAATGTTCAGCGAACGAAGCAGGTGATTCTTATCGCATCGTCGTTGGTAACGGCGGCGGCAGTTTCCTTTACGGGCATCATTGGCTTCGTTGGGCTGGTGGTGCCGCACATCATGCGCTTGTGGTTCGGCGGCGATTATCGACGTTTGATTCCGCTCTCGATTCTTGGCGGGGCGACAGCGCTCCTTGTATCGGATGTGATCGCGCGTGTCGCGCTCGCGCCGCAGGAACTACCCGTTGGCATCGTCACCGCATTGGCCGGCGCGCCGTTCTTTTTATGGATTCTGCGTAGCACGAAAACGCAGGGATTATGGTAAACGGTACCGCAAAGTTCACTTTGCGTTTGATTGGAAGCGCAAAGTGAACTTTGCGGCACATAAAGGATAACAAATGAAAAAAGGACTCCTCATCGTTAACACCGGCGACGGCAAGGGAAAATCCACTGCCGCGTTTGGCACGGTCTTGCGTGCCTGGGGGCGCGGATTTTGCATCTGCGTGATTCAATTCATCAAAGCGGAGACGGGTCAATGGGGTGAGATCAAGGCCGCAAAAAAGCTCGGCATCGAATGGATCACCACCGGCGACGGCTTCACCTGGACATCCAAAGACATGGACGAGACCATCGCGCGCGCCCATCACGGCTGGGAAACTGCAAAAGAAAAAATCGCCAGTGGAAACTACGACCTGATCGTGCTGGATGAATTTACATACACCCTCGCCTACAACTGGCTCGACACCGCCGAAGTATTGGAATGGCTGCGCCTCAACCGCCCCTCCAACCTGCATCTGGTCATTACAGGCAGATCTGCCCCTGAGGCCTTGATCGCACAAGCCGACCTCGTGACCGAGATGGCGCTGGTCAAGCATCCGTATGAGCAGGGCATTCAGGCTCAGGCGGGGCTCGAATTCTAACCATGTCATGCTGAGCGAAGCGAAGTATCTCTATGACAATCCCAGAGACCCTTCGCTATCGCTCAGGGTGACACATCGAAAGAGACACAATGAACATCACCGAAACCATTAACCAAATCCAACCCCTCGACCAAGTCTCCATGCAGGCGTCGCGGGAGAGGCAGGATCAACTGACCAAGCCCGCTGGCAGTTTGGGACGCTTGGAGGAACTGTCGATTCAACTGGCGGGGATTCAAGGAAAGGCGTTGCCCACGCTCAAGGAAAAAGTCATTATCACGATGGCGGGCGATCATGGAGTCGTTGCGGAGGGAGTCAGCGCATACCCGCAGGAGGTTACGCCGCAAATGGTGTTGAATTTTCTACGCGGCGGCGCGGCGATCAACGCGCTGGCGCGTCATGTCGGGGCGCGAGTCGTTGTGGTGGATATGGGAATCGCGGCGGAAATCGAAGATGTGAGCGGGATCCTGATTCGGCGGAGAGTCGGATCGGGGACGATGAACCTGACTCAAGGTCCAGCCATGAAGCGCGAACAGGCGGAAGAATCGATTCAAAGTGGAATCGAAATCGCGTTGACGGAAATATCCAGAGGCGCAGACATCCTCGGAACGGGCGATATGGGCATCGGCAACACAACGCCGTCGGCGGCGATTGCGGCTTGCATTCTGGGGCATGATCCAGAAATCATCGTTGGGCGCGGCACGGGTGTGGATGATGATGGGCTTGCGCGAAAAGTGAACGCGGTGAAACGCGGCTTGAAAATAAACAAGCCCAAGTCAGAAGACGGCCTGGATGTACTTGCAAAGGTGGGAGGTTTCGAGATCGGCGGGCTGGCGGGCGTGATGCTGGGCGCGGCGTCGAAGCGCACGCCGGTGATGGTGGATGGATTTATTTCGACGGCGGCGGCGATGATCGCGGTGACGATTGCGCCGGAGTGCAGGCCGTATCTCATCTCCGCGCATCGCTCGAAGGAAAAGGGCCATGCGCTGATGTTGGAATGGCTTGGCTTGAAGCCCCTGCTAGATTTCGATCTGCGTCTCGGCGAAGGCACAGGCGCGGCTCTCGGCATTTCGATGGCGGAAGCGGCATGCAAGGTGTTGAGCGAAATGGCGACGTTTGGCGAAGCGGGTGTTAGTGGGAAGGAGAATAAGTAAACAAGTAGACACGTAAGCGCGTATGACCTGTGTACTTGTATACCTGACTACCTGTATACTTAAACCCATGATCCCCATCCTCGCCGCCTTCCAATTCCTCACCATCTTCCCCGCCATCATCAAACGCATGTTCACCTCGCAAGAGATGGGACGCGCCGTGGGGTGGTTTCCGCTTGTAGGCGTGACGCTTGGTTTCGCGCTCTATGGCGTGAACTATGTTTCAAACCTGATCTTCCCGCCGATGGTCGCCGCCGCGCTGACTCTTTTCGCATGGATCGCCTTTACGCGCTTCTTCCACCTCGACGGCTTCATGGACTCGCTCGACGGTTTGTTCGGCGGCTGGACTCCCGAACGACGACTCGAGATCATGAAAGACTCGCGCATGGGCGCGTTTGGGACGATTGGCGGCATCCTCGTTTTGTTGACGAAGTTCGCGGCTCTTTCTTCCATAAGTATTTCGACTGCGCTCAGCGCGATCCTCCTTGCCGCTACGCTGGGACGTTGGGCATCCCCGCTCGTGATCTATGCCTTCCCCTATGCGCGTGAAGATGGTCTGGGAATCGAGATGAAACGCAACGTGACCCTCCGCGAGATCATCATTGCCACGCTCATTGCAGGCGTCACAGCATGGCTTGTCTTCGGCTGGATGGGATTTGCCTTCATACTTGGCGCGGCAATCATCGGTTTTCTCACCGCCGCCTACGCCATGCGCCTGCTCCCCGGCCTCACCGGCGACATCTACGGCGCAGTCACCACATTGGTCGAAATGCTTGTGCTTGTCGCCTTCACCGCCATCCCAATCTGACACTTCGCCCCTGAAACCTGGAACATGAAACTTCTTTTAACTCGCCACGGCGAAACCGATCATAATCTTAATCACCGTTATCAAGGGCAAATGGACGTGCCGTTAAATCGAACCGGCATCCGCCAGGCGGAACTGCTCGCGAAACGCCTTTCTGCAGAAAGGATCAACGCCGTCGTCGCCAGCGACCTTTCCCGCGCGGCTGAAACGGCCAGAATCGTCTGCGCCTTGCTGACAAACCCTCCCGCCATTCAAATCGACTCGCGCTGGCGAGAACTCTCCTTCGGCAAATGGGAGGGGCTCAATCAAGATGAGATCAAAGCACAATGGGGGGAGGAGGCAAACGTTTGGTATGCAGATATCGTGAATGCAATCCCGCCGGGCGGCGAAAGCCTGTTCCAACTCTCCGAGCGCGTCGGGGCGGCGCTGAAGGATTTGCAATACGCGCACAAAAAAGACGAAATCGTCCTGCTTGTTACTCACAGCGGCGTCATCCAGACTCTGATGTGTCTCATCCTCGGCGTTGAATTGAAGCGATACTGGCAGTTTCGAGTCCTGCAAGCCTCGCTGACGATCATCCACTTTCACGAAGCCGGCGGCGCGATCGAGGTATTTAATGATTGCTCCCATTTGAAGGAGGCGCATGAGTAACATCACCCTCATCCTCGGCGGCGCACGAAGCGGAAAATCATCTTATGCGTTGAAACTGGCTGAAGAGTCGCGCAAGTCGGTCATATTCATCGCCACCGCGCAGGCGTCCGACGATGAAATGTCCGCGCGGATCCAGAAGCACAGGGTCGAACGCCCCTCCAACTGGCAGACGCTCGAACTTCCGCTCAAGATCACGCCATCTATTTCACAAATACAATCCGATATCGTCATCCTCGATTGCGTTACACTTTGGGTCACAAATCTCTTAATGCAATTCGTCAAAGACGATCTTGTGGATGAAACTCCGTTCTTGCAGGCGGCGCAGACAGAAACCGAAGCATTACTTGCGGCAATTCGAAACACACCGCAGGAATGGCTGATCGTCTCCAATGAAGTCGGCTTGGGGCTTGTCCCGCCGTATCAGATGGGGCGCGTCTTCCGCGACGGGCTGGGTTGGGTCAACCAACGGCTCGCGCAGGAAGCGGGCATGGTTTTGTTCATGGTTGCGGGCATCCCGATGATTGTGAAAGCAGGCAAGTAAATGCGCAGGCAAGCAAACAGGTAGACACGGAACACGCAACACGGTTTCATGCACCGACATGAAAGCAGGTGAATGCATATGTTGAAAATCAATAACCTCTCCGCCTCTTATCATGGGCATCAAGTCCTGCATGACGTGTCATTCGACGTCAACAGCGGCGAAGTGCTTGCGCTCATCGGTCCCAACGGCGCGGGCAAATCCACCATCATCCGCGCCGCCAGCGGCGTGATTCCATCCACGGGCCATGTCCGCACCAACGGCGACGACTTCCATTCCCTATCCCCCATTCAACGCGCGCGTTACCTTGCGGTCGTTCCACAGGCGATTTCATTGCCGCCCGCTTTCACGGTCTGGGAGACGGTCTTGATGGGACGCACACCGTATCTTGGATTCTTAGGTCACGCATCTTCTCTCGACGAGGAACTGGTTCGCCAATCCCTGAGCAGGGTCAACGCCCTGGCTTTATCCGACCGCCGCGTGGGAGAGTTATCCGGCGGCGAGGCGCAGCGCCTCTTGTTGGCGCGCGCCTTGTGCCAGTCCACGCCGATCCTTTTGCTCGATGAACCCACCGCGCATTTGGATTTGCAATATCAAGTCAGTTTACTGGAACTCATTCACGATCTCGCCCACAATGAAAATCTTGCCGTGCTGGTGGCACTGCACGACTTGAATCTCGCCGCCCATTTTGCGGATCGCGTCGCCCTGCTCGTCGGCGGGCATCTCAAAGCCATCGGAACTCCCCGCGAAGTGTTGACCTCGGAATTGATCTCGCAAGCCTATTGCCTGCCCGTACAGGTGGTGGAACATCCATTTTTGGGCGGGCCGCTGGTTCTGCCGGGGAAGGGTTAACTACTTTCGCTTCCCATACCCCAATTGATTCAACATATTCGGATTATCGCGCCAATCCTTCGAGACCTTCACGCGCACTTCGAGGAAAACTTTTCTGCCGCCCATATCCTCGATCTCTTTGCGCGCCGCGCTGCCAATCGACTTCAGCATCCTCCCGCCTTCGCCGATGACGATTCCCTTTTGCGATTCGCGCTCCACAAAAATGGTCGCGGCAATGTAGGCCATGCCGTTTTCGCGCTCCTTGAATTCGTCGATGCGTACGGCGAGGCTGTGCGGCACTTCATCGCGCAAAATTTTCAGGCACGATTCGCGGATGAGATCCGCGGCAATGTCGCGCTCATACGAGTCAGTGATTTGTTCTTCGGGATATTCAGCGGGTCGCTGGGGAAGGAGTTGAATCAGAGTCTCGGTCAGTTCTTCCAGCCCAATCTTTTTCGCGGCGGACACTTTCCTGACCGTTGCCTGATTCAGCAATTGGGCATACGCCTCCCCATAAGCGGATTCGGATTCGGCGCCGACGAGGTCGATCTTGTTCAGGATCAGCACAAGGGGAGTCCGACGCGGAATCTTATTGAGCAGAGACGCGATGCGGATGTCGTCTTCGGCCGGTTGAGTCGACGAATCCACGAGCCAGAGAATCACATCCACGCCGTCCAGGGCTTCTTCGGCTTCGTAATTCAGGTATTCGCCTAGTTTGTGTTTGGGGTTATGAATGCCGGGCGTATCGACAAAGACGAGTTGGGCATGTTCGAGGGTGAGGATTCCCAACTGGCGTTTGCGCGTGGTCTGCGGGCGCGGCGAAACAGCGGCGACCTTTTGCCCAAGCAGCGCATTGAGCAACGTGGATTTGCCCACATTCGGGCGGCCAATGACGGCAATGAAACCGGAGCGATGTTCCATTTATGCTGTTTTCTTTTTGTAGTTGACGACGACAAGACTCGCGATGATGAGGATTGTGCCCGTGACCAGCTGCCACGAAAGGCGTTCGTTAAGAAAGATCACACCGAGGAGCACGCCCCCGATGGGAAACAAATATGTGACCAGCGATGTGCGCGTGGGACCGATCTCGTGAATCAGGTAATAGAGCATGATCATCGCCAGTCCCGCGCCGAGGATTCCCAGCCACAAGGCGGCGATCCATGTGATGGGCAGGGATGGAAACTCGAACGGTTTTTCAGCGATCGGCCCAAGGACCCACATAAAAATTGTAGACGTAACCAGAAACCCCACGCCACGCATGACGTTGTTCATGTGCTGCGAATATTTTCGGATGCCGACCGCGCTTACGGCGTAAAACAGGGAAGCGAGAATCACTGCCAGCTGCCCGATGAGGGAGGTGTGTTCGCTGGCGAGCAAATCCTCGCTCATCAGCACAAGCGTCCCGGCGAAGCCGACCAGCAGCCCCAATGTTTTCTGGAATGTGATTTTGTCGTCGTGAAGCCAGAAGTGGGCGATGACAAGCGTAAAGAGCGGGGTGGTTGCATTGAGGATGGAGGCGACGGCCGAGTCGATGGTTTGCTCACCCCATGAGATGAGGAAGATGGGAATGGCAAGGCTGGCGGGGCCAAGGATGGCGAAGACGAGCCAGTCTTTTGGGTCGCGCGTGAAAGGGATGCGTTGATAAAATGCAATGGCGCCGGCAGTAAGCGCGCCGAACAACATGCGGAAGGCCACCAGCGCCATCGGGCCGATATCCTGCACGCCGATCTTGATCCAGAGAAACGATGAACTCCAGATCAGGCCGAGGGTGATGAAGACGATCCAGTGTTTTGTTTTCAATTTGCTCCTTTTTGCGATAGGGTATTGCCGCTTTTTAGATGGGCGACTCAGGCCAAACTTTACCCCGCGTAATGTAGGGCAGGTCTTCGATTTGCCAGCGTAAACCAGAGATATGCGCTGCGTTTTCCCATCAAAAAGGCCGCTAAAGGGAATTCCTTCAGCGGCCTTCTGCTTTTTTTCAATATCTGCCCGTCGACTGCGCGCACACCGTCCCGACACTTGCGCCGCACGCCAGTGCGGTGTGCTATTTCGGGAGGGCGAATAGTTTTATCTTCTATTTCTCAAGAACGTGGGCACGTCCAAATCTTCGTTGTTGACAGACGGCTGTGCTGCAGACTTGGATTCGGCGGGGGATTTGTAATCCACGCCGACACTGACGGATTCGACCGGGCGGGCAAACGGCGTGTTGGCAACAGAGACAGGCTTATCGTTGCGCAGGGGGCGTTCCAGCGCGCGGCGTGGAACGCCGGCGCGTTCAAATCCGGTCGCAATGACCGTACACCGAATCTCATCGCCCATTTCA
>JACPVD010000010.1 GCA_016191895.1 Chloroflexota bacterium
ATTGTTCCGCATCCCCATTGAATCCATCGGCAAAGAACAACACAGATTGAAGAGCCTCGCGCACCGCGGCATGTTCCGCGATCTTCGATGCTGTCTCACGCCCGGATTGGGCATAACCCGGAAGCCAGAGCGTATCCGCATGAAAATCACCGCTTAAGACAGCCACCACCACGGAATGTGGTTGCTGTCCCTCGTGCGTAACGCCGGCCGGCGCGCTAAACCCGATCATGGGCACATCGCCCAGCAGACTGGTCACGCCGTTCAACACTTCCCGCGCCTGATATTGATGGGATGCGATCACAAACACAAACGACGGCGGATTGGCGCCCATGCGATTCAAAGCCTGGTGCGCAGCCTGCAAGCCGGCCTCGCGCCCATCCAACGCCTGCGCAGATCCCACAGATGCGGTCAACGCCATATCGCCTCGCTACTCTTCCGCCACCGGCACGGTGATATGGAATGTGGTACCCTTGCGAAACTCGCTTTCAAACCAGATTTTTCCTCCCTGCATTTCAATCAAACTCTTTGTAATATTCAAGCCCAGGCCGGTACCGGGAGATTTGACCGCTTCGGGATCGTCGGAACGGAAGAACTTCTGGAACATCTTCTGTTGATCTTCCGCGGTCATACCCAGACCGTTATCCTTAACCCAGATATGAATCACCTGCGGCGCCCCGGCGGAATCCCAGTGATTGGCCGACTCTTCCGCCCCCACTTCAATGTGACCGCCTTCGGGCGTATATTTATAGGAATTGCTGATCAGGTTTACAAGCACTTGAATGACGCGGCCGCGGTCGGCCCACATCAACGGGAGTTTCGATTCGGGCAGAACCACTTCGAGCGTTTGCTTTTTATCTTCGACCTGGCGTTTCAGGGATCGAACCGCGTCATCGACCAGCGAAGCGATCTCGGTGGCTTTGTATTCAAGCCGCAGGCGGCCCGCTTCGATCTTGGAATTATCGTTGAGATCCGAAACCAGCGTGGACATGCGTTCGACATTGGACCGAATCGTTTGCAAAAAGTTGGATTGCATCTCGGTGATCGCGCCCACCGCCCCGCCGGACATCAATTCGGTATAACCCTTGATCGAGGTCATCGGGTTCTTTAATTCATGCGCCACAAACGCCACAAAATCGCTCTTGGCAACATTGGCGCGTTGCACTTCGCCGTAGAGTTGCGCGTTGGAAATGGCGATGGCGGCATGGTCGGTAAGGCGGGTGAGGAAGTCCAGGTCAACCTGCGAATCGCTTGTGCTTTCAAGGTGAAGCAGGCCGATGACCGCCGTTTCGCGTCGAATCGGGACGACCATTTGCGTGTGCGCGTTCAAGAGCAGTTTCTTATTGGAAGCGGCAACCGAGAGCATCTGTGGCTGGCCGGTATCCACCGATTGCAACATGGCCGGCAGTTCCACCTTCATTAATTGATCGGGCAGGTTTGCCATGCGATCATCGAAGCCTTGATGAGCCATTACGCGCAGTTTTTCATCTTCCAGCATGCCGATGAGCCCCGCTTCCGCGCCGGATTGGCGCAGGGCCCAATCGAGCGTGATGCGCATGGCACGGTCCATTTCAAGGCTGGCGTTCAACTCGCGGTCGATTCTCTGCATGACAGAGAGTTCCTCCACGCGGGCGGCAAGTTCCTGATCGGTTAACGTATAGAGACGCGCATTTTCAATGGCGACCGCCGCCTGCCCGGCGAACGCAGTCAACAGTTCCTGGTCATCCACCACAAAGGGAAGGCCATCGCGGCGATTGATGACTTCGATCACACCGGTGACATTATCTTTAACCTGCAAGGGAACCGCCATGAGAGAGCGGCTTACAAATCCCGTCTGCTGATCGACACCCTTAAAACGCGATACGGCATTGTTTTCTTCGTTTTCGATCACCGGAGCGCGCGTCTGCACGGCGCGGCCGACAATGCCGGTGCCGGGCGGCAGGCGCTGGCCGACAAGGTTCGCGGCAACTGGCCCTACGGTAACTTTGAAAACCAGTTCCTTCGTTTGTTCATCCACCAGGAATAAACTGCCGGCTTCGCAATTCAAAATACCGACGGCGTTTTCAAGGATGTTTTGGAGCAACGGCCCCAACTCCAGCGTCGACGTCAACTGGCGGGTGATTTCATTCAATGTGGACAGTTGATGAGCGCGCTGTTGTGATTCTTCGAGCAGGCGCGCTTTGACGATCGCGCCGGCGGTTTGGTCCGCGATGGCCTGCAACAGTTCGAGCTGCCCGCGTGTATAAATGGTGGCGCCCTCGCGACTGCCAACGCTCAA
>JACPVD010000060.1 GCA_016191895.1 Chloroflexota bacterium
GAGAGCAAGTTATCCGGCGGAAGCGGGATTTTGAAAAAGTAGATTAACCGAGATTTTTAACGCAAAGACGCCAAGCCGCAAAGAAAAAAACGGCTCTCCCGTTTCTGGCGGGATGGCCGCTTGCTGCAAAAAATATTTGCCGCTAATTGCGCTAATTTTCGCGGCTATGGTTTTGTCTTTCCCGTTAAAAATGGTAGAGCCAAAAAACTTTGTGACTTGGCGTTAATTGGCTTTCGTCACGCGATATTTTTGATTCGAAATGTTCTTCGATGAATGGGGGAAAAGCCGAATTCAGCGATTGCCTTGCGATGACGCAATGTGCCGTATCCTTTATGGAGCAGAATCCCGTAGCGCGGATATTTTGCATCGAGTTCGCGCATGAGCGAGTCGCGTTCGGTTTTGGCGAGGATGGATGCGGCGGCGATGCTGAGGGAAAGAGTGTCGCCTTTGACGAGGGCGGTTTGGGGGATGTCCAGTTCGGGGAGTTCGAGACGGAAATCTGTCAGAAGAAAAGATGGAACGTGTGAAAGCATTTCCAGCGCGCGGCTTGCGGCGAGGCGCGTGGCAGGGACAATGCCCAATGAGTCGATTTCATTTGCGGAGGCGAGACCGATGCCCCAGCAAAGAGAAGCCTCTTTGATGAGCGGATTAAGCAGGTCACGCTTGCGGGGAGTCAACTGCTTGGAGTCGCGTACCCCGCTCAACGTCGAAGAGAGATGCGGATTGTCGTCGGGCAGAATCACGGCTCCCACACAGACGGGCCCGGCCAGCGCGCCGCGTCCCGCTTCGTCCAATCCTGCTATGAATTTATAGAAAGGCCAGAGGGAATGTTCGTGGGAGAGGTCAGGGGTTGAGGTCATATCGTCCGCGCAAGGCGTTGAGGTGAATGCGGAAGATGTCGCCAAGCATGCGCAGGGCGTCGCGGACAGCGTTTACTTTGCTGTCGGGATCGAAGTACCAGTGGATGGGGATTTCGAGGATGCGATATTTTTTTCGGCGCGCAAGGTAGAGGATTTCGATGTCGAACGACCAGCCCATGAGCGTTTGCTGACGGAAGAGGGTCTCGGCCACTTCTGCGCGAAAGCATTTGAAGCCGCATTGCGTGTCGTTCAGGCCGGGCAGGATGAACATGCGGATGGCGAGGTTGATGGCGCGCCCGCCCAAATGGCGGTAGAACGGTTCGTTGAAGCGAACCGCGCCCGGCGCTTCGCGCGACGCGATGGCAAGGTCGAAGTCATTTGAAGCGGGCGGGAGAAATTTCGATACTTCTTCGATGGGCATCGAAAGGTCGGCGTCGCAGATGAATCGATATTCGCCGCGGGCTTCCAGCATGCCGCGCCGCACGGCGTTGCCCTTGCCGCGTTGTGCTTCGCGGATCACGGTCAGGTTGGGATGGCGGCTTGAAAATTCATGCGCGATTTCGAGCGTGCGGTCGGAACTTCCATTTTCGACGATGACGACTTCGGCGGAATGGGATTGTTTTTCAAGGAACGCAAACACCTGCCCCAATGTGCGAGGCAGGCGGCTTTCTTCGTTATGAGCCGGGATGACGATGGAGAGGAATGGAGAAGCCAAAATGAATTCGCTTGCAACCGCAGGGTAAACGTCCGCAGGTTTCCGTGAGAATCAATGTCCCGGGTCCAAACCTGCGGGACGGTATGAACTGTTCTTTAAAAACTGTAATACATGAGCGCGCCGAAGCCGGCAAGGATACAGCACTCCATCAGGGTCATGCCAACCAGGAGGATGGTCTGCATGCGTGTCATGCCGCGATTTTTTTTCTTTTGTGGTGCGGGCGTCGGGCTGGGGAGAGGCTGGGCCGGGCTGGATTCATGGAGGCTTGGCTGCGCGGGTTGCGCGGGTTGAGCCTCGTCCTCAAAACCAAAGCCAAGCGTGTTTGCATCGAAGGAAGCGGACTCTTCCGACGCATCGAGGCTGGCTTTGGCGCGCGCGGCCGGCTCTGCGGGAGGAGGCGCGGCGGGAGTCAACTCGGAAGGCGGACGGGGCTCGACAATGCGGTCCGCGAGATTATAGATCTGATCGGTGCGCCAGACAGGACGCGCCTGCACAAGCGAATTTGCAAACTGTTTGATGGCGTCACTGCGCACCACGCGCGCGGCGGGGCGTACCGATTCGACCTGCGCGCCGGGGTCTGCCGCGATCAGCACTGATTCGACCGGGTTGGGCATGTCGATCTTCTGCATCTTCAGATATTTCTGGAAGGCGTTTGTCAATTGAACAACGCGGCCGATCAGGTTGATGGCGGCGGGCTGTCCGCGGCCGTTATTGTCGATCGTGTTCCATTGATCGCCCTTGGCCTCGAAATGCCCTTTCGCGTTGCTCACATACATGACCCATATCCCGCCCGTGCCAACGAGAATGATGGGAATCA
>JACPVD010000066.1 GCA_016191895.1 Chloroflexota bacterium
AGGTGTTATCCTCGACTAGCACGAGATCGCTAATGCGGACAGGCTACGGGGTGCGGCTGCAATTCAACGTAGAGGTTGAATGGCTGTCATTCAGGAATTATTTCGACCCCAATACTAATCCGTCCTACATGGCCGCCGGGACTTGGGTCGCCGATCTAGATTACATCGTCGATTACATGGGCGGCTCGACTACCGGGGCGAGCGATGATGAGCAGCGGTATTTTTGGCTCACCCCGAATTACAATACGCCGGACGAGCAATGGATACGGGTCGAGCCGGATTCGGATTCATTCCAGACGGGGTTCGGAACTAAAACATGGTCGCGCAAAATGACATGCTCATTCATCGCGTCCGATCTTTATAAGAGCGTGCAACGCACTACGCGATCACTCGGTTGGACTTCTGTCGGCGAGGGGCTTGTTGATTACGCTGCAACAACCGTGACCGGAACCGGAACGTCATTTCTTAGGGACTTCCTGCCCGGGTATTACATCGAAATTGACGGATACGAATTACTTATCAATTCTGTCACATCCGACACCGAAATGGACGCAGACAATCCGGGCATCGGTCCATACACGAATGAGGCTTACAACATCATTCAGTCTGGATATAACACGATTAAAAATTGGTATTACCCGGTCTATACCTTCACCACGTTTACCGGCCAGCAACTCGGCTGGGGCTACAATTGGGGCAACTATTGGTCAGGGTCATCCTGACGGGAGACTAACATGGCTGGCACACTCGGACCCCGCGACCTAACTACTTACGGCTACGCCATCGGCGAAAGCGGATGGGGAGTTGCAACTAATACGTCGCTGCAAACCCTTGACGCATTGACGCAACTCAGCGTGCAATCCACAACCACAACCGCACCGCCTTCGCTTGGCGCGAGCGACGAAGGCAAGGCGTATGTGATCCCGTCCGGCGCGACCGGGGCATGGTCTGGATTGACTGGACAGATTGCGGTATGGGATGGCGCGGCGTGGGATTACTACAACCCAGCCGGAGCCTCTAAGACGTGGATTAACTGGACGGTTTGGGATTACTCGACTAAACTCTATTGGGTTTACGGCGGGACGGTTTGGGCCGTCGCCAAGGGGCAGACGCAATCCGGGACGTATGCGAGCCGTCCGGCGGCGACCACGGCCTACACGGGCGTCCATTACAACGCGACCGACATCGGAATCGGTGGAGCGATCTTTTATTGCGATGGCTCGACGTGGAAACACGTTGGGGTTACGCGGCTGTTTAACCAATATACGAATGTTTCGATTACCACCACGGCGGAAACTAGCATTTTCGGAACCGGCCAAGGCGCGCTTACTCTGCCTAGCGGATGTGTCGGTCAGGGGACTACGTTTAATTGGAGTTGCCGAGTTTCATGCAATGACGCGCAGACTGCGCACGCGGATATAAAATTCAAGGCGTATATCGGCTCAACTGCCGTGGGGGACACGGGAAGCGTTGACGGGATTTACGGAACTAACGCTATGAATCCTGGGGGTCAGACGACCTGCAAAACGACAGGGGCAAGCGGGACGGCATTGGGGTCAATCTTTGCGATGACATCCTACAATCAGGCCCCCAATAAATCCATGTTTACCACGACAGCGACGGCGACTACTGTTGACACTACCGGGGCGATTTCGCCGGACGTGAAAATAACCCTCGCTAATTTGGTTAACACGCCGACTATTTCGGTCGTTAATTCGTGCATTGATGTCGCCGGGCTTGTCTAATGGACTCCGCGATTACTTCATCCGTCATTTACGGCATCGCGTCCGGGCTGATAATCATCCTGCTCGGCATCGTCGCGTATTTTCTAAAAACCATTCATGCGGACTTGCGCAGCCTTGGCGAGAATTTTCAAGACTTTACCGTGGAGGTTGTAAAAAACTACGCGACGAAAACCGATCTCCACGAAGCGAAAGAGAATTGCGCGCATGAGCGCAGGCGGATTCACGTGCGCATTGATGAGGTAGACAACCGTCTCAGGATTCACGAAAACAAGCCATGAAGGTTTTAAGTGTCTTTCCGTGTGGCGATCTCTGATTCTGTTACGACAGAGCCGATCAACCCCGCCCACGGAGACTCATATATCCTGCCGAGTGTTCACACGGGAAAATTTTGGAGCGGATTTTCAGAAAATGATCTTGTGGTGTATTCCGCAAACATCAAGGCGTGGCGACGCGTTGATCCAGATAATTCCGTAATTGTGGTTTTCGTTCTCGATAAGGAAGCGATGCTTTATTTTTCTGGCCAATCTTGGCGAAGCATCTTGCCTCGGCATTAGCCCGTGAGCGGGGGCGGCGGAATGAGCAAAATCAGGAGTCTCACCGGGATGTAAACGGCGAGGGGGCCGCCCCCTTGCGGATATACTACCACGGCCGAGGGGCGCTCCGTGAGGATGGCCGGGCGGACTGACTGACCGCATCGGGTTCCCCTGTTAGCCGGAGCGTGCCCCGCGAGGGCAACCCCTCGGCCTCGCCCGAACATCCCGGGTAACTTCCGCTTACACGAAGGGACGCCCCCGCGGGGGCTAGGGCAACGCCCGCTTGGCTTCACCGCTGGGCGGGCGTTTCAGTTTCGCCGCTCTCCGCTGCCGTTGCCATTGCCGGCTCCCGTCTCAGACCCCCGCCACGCCGCCCCTGACGGCCCGCCACGGCGTTTCGCGGCTCCGGGTGGGCATCGGCCCGGTTCCCCGTTCACGCCCCGCCACGGCCCCGGGATTCGCCGAAAATCAATCTACCCGATTCCATTGGGTTTA
>JACPVD010000061.1 GCA_016191895.1 Chloroflexota bacterium
CCGCGCCGTCGGTTGATTGAGGGCATATCGCGTCTTGAAACGCGCAACGGCCTTACATCGTGGGTGTTACTCTTTTTGATGTTATATTGGGCGTTCCGCCTGATAGCATAAATCCAATTTTACAGAGGAGAGTGTGAAATGGCATATTTTGGTTCTTTGATCGCATGGCTGGCAGGGATCGTTATTCTAATCAAGCTGTTCCAACAGGAAGGTCTCATGAAGGGACTGCTCGGCTTCATCTGCATGCTCTATACGTTTATCTGGGGCTGGCAGAATATTGGCCGTGAGGAGTTGAAACTCAAGACCTGGATGTATGTTTGGACGGGAGCCATCGTCCTTGGCGTTGCGCTCAACGTGATTGGCATGATGGGCGGCGGCGACGGCGGATACTAAACCGGCCGATACAAAACACACCCTGAAGATCAATCTTCAGGGTGTGTTTTTCTATATCCGGCATGGGCGCAGACCAGAGGATGAAAAAACCTTGCGGGCGCCGGCGCCATTCGGGAATATAATTGCGGGGCGAGATGGATACTATTGCTAATATCCAAAATACTGAATGTGAAATAAAAACCGCTCGTCGAGGAATCTCATGCCAAAAATCAAAGCCGTCAATCATGTAGCCGTTGTTGTGGACGATATGGAGAAGTCGCTTTCGTTCTGGCGCGACGCGCTGGGAATGGAACTTCACGAATTGCGCGACGCGCCCGCCGAAAAGTCGCAGGTGGCATTTTTGCCGGTCGCCGGGGCGGAGGTGGAACTGGTCATGCCTACATCGGATGATTCGGGCATTGCCAAATACCTCGCCAAACGCGGCCCCGGCATGCATCACCTGTGTTTGGAAGTGGATGATATCGATGGGATGATGACCCAGTTGAAAGGGAGGAATGTTCGCCTGATTAACGAGGAGCCGCGAGTGGCGGTGGATGGGAAGAAATACGCCTTCATCCACCCCGAATCCACGGGCGGTGTGCTGGTGGAGTTGTATCAGATTTAAGTATCATCTGAATAAATTGGGGTGTGGGGTGTTCGAGCGCACTTCGCACGCTCGAACACCCCACACCCCCTTCTTTTTGAAAAGATACAGGTTTAATAATGTCGGAAAAAATCGAATCCGTTTTGGAAAAAGAATGCGGTCTCGTAAAGGAACGCCCCATTATTGTGGGGGTGTCAGGCGGGCCCGATAGCATGTGCTTAATGGAAATTCTGCGCCAGGCGGGATATTCGATTGTCGTTGCGCACTTCGACCACCAACTTAGGCCCGAATCCGGCCAGGATGCGCGGATGGTGGAGCAGGCCGCTTCGCGCTTGATGCTCGGCTGTATCGTCGATGGCGCGGATGTGCGCGCCCATGCCGCGCAGGAAAAACTCTCCGTCGAAGAAGCCGCGCGAAACCTGCGCTATCGTTTTCTGTTCAGGGTGGCGCGGGAACGAAACGCGCAAGCGGTGGCAGTGGGACATACCGCCGATGATCAGGTGGAGACGATCCTGATGCACTTTCTACGCGGGAGCGGCATTGCGGGGTTGAAGGGCATGTCGCATCGTTCGATTCTCAAAACGTTCGATCCGGAGATGCCGATTGTTCGCCCTCTTTTGAATATGTGGCGCGACGAGACCGTCGTCTATTGCGCGGCGAACGGGCTGCGTCCGCGGTATGATTCGAGCAATGATTCGCTCAACTTTCAACGGAATCGAATCCGTCATTTGCTGCTTCCCGGCCTTGAAAGTTATAACCCGAAATTCCGCGAGGCGGTATTGCGCATGTCTCATTCGGTCAGGGCGGATTATGCCTTCCTGATGGATACTCTCGAGACGGCATGGCGCGAAATTGCGACTTCGACCGGGGATGGGATCGTGATCTTTGACCTTGAACGACTCTCTGAAAGTTCGCTCGCGCTTCAACGAAACCTGATCAAGCATGCGATGCAGATTCTCCGCCCCGGCGTGGATGTCAATTTCTCCGCCGTGGAACGCGCGACGGATTTACTCAAAGATACGGCCCGCGCCTCGTTTGTGGATTTGAAAGGCGGGTTGCGTATGACGCGCGAGGCCGGCCATGTCTACATTTCCATTGCGGATGCGAAACTGCCGATAAACCTCTGGCCGCAAATGACAGATGCCACCTCCGTTCCGGTCAACATCCCAGGACAGGTGATTCTGGCGGGTGGTTGGAAACTGAACAGCGAGCGCTGGCGAATCCCGGCCCTTGCGAAGGAGCAGGCCGAACAAAATGGGGATCCGTTTCAGGTTTGGTTGGATGCGGAAAAAATGCCCGAGTCGATTCAATTGCGAATTCGTCGTCCCGGCGATGTGTTCGCGCCCCTCGGCATGGACGGCCATTCGCAGAAGTTGTCCGATTTTTTCGTGAACGAGAAAATGCCGCAGAGGGCGCGCGATCATTGGCCGTTGTTGTGCGCCGGGGATGATATCCTCTGGGTGCCCGGTTATCGCCCCGCTCACCCGTATCGCCTGGCGGAGACAACGAAAAGGGCGGTTTATTTTTCGGTTGCCAACCCGTTGGATAAGAGTTAAAAAAACGGAGTCCGCAAGTTCTCTTACGGACTCGCAATGCGACTTTCAAGTTGCAACCCATCTGGCGCTATTTCAACTCACCGTTTAACTGCCTGATCTTGATGAACAACTCGCGCCATTGAATTTTCGACACACCGAGTTTCTGGCGGATGACATCTGGCTCGATGCCCGCCTGATAATCGCGGACGGCGCACGTCCAGCGGCACATATCGAAGGAGAGATGTTTGCGCAGAGATGCCTCCGTACCGATGTCTTCGAGCAGGTATTCGAGCCGCCGCTGCGACCACGGAAACGCCTTGTCGACGGGTTTGTATTGTGCGAGATATTCCTTGTAGGCGGCGACCCAGTCATCGTCTAGTTCGATCTTGCGTTCCTTGTAGCGGTTGGCCGGGCTGGCATAACGGATGAAAACATGCGGCCCGCTTTTGGCTTCAAGGTCGATGTGATTGAGGTGAATGCCGAGGCATTCGCTTTTTTTAATTCCCGTTGCCAGCAGGAGGGAGACAAGGGCGTAGTACCGCGCGTCGGGTTTTTTCTCGCGGCGGTGGCGGTCTGCCGCAAGCAGGACGGCCTCGTATTCGTCG
>JACPVD010000038.1 GCA_016191895.1 Chloroflexota bacterium
CAAAAAAAGCAATCGAATACGCTCATCAAAACCGGGAGCGTTTCACCCGCGAACTGACCGAATTCATCGGCATCGAATCCATCTCCACAGACGACGCCTACAAGGCGCAAGTGGAAAAAGCCGCGCAATGGGCGGCGGATCACCTGCGCGGGCTGGGCATCGAAAACGTAAAACTCATGAACACCGGCGGGCATCCCGTTGTCTATGGCGACTATCTAAAGAAGCCCGGCGCGCCCACCGTGTTGATCTACGGCCATTACGATGTCCAACCCGTCGATCCCATCGAACTCTGGGAGACGCCGCCGTTCGAAGCCACCGTCAAAGGCGATTATCTTTTCGGGCGCGGCACGTCTGACATGAAGGGACAGGTGATGGCAACGGTCAACGCCATTGAGTCGATCATGAAGACGGGCGATTTTCCGCTCAATTTAAAATTCATGCTCGAGGGCGAGGAGGAGATCGGCTCAAAGAATATGGGCGCGTTTCTTCCCAAACACCGCGACCTGTTCAAAGCCGATTTTTGTTTGAACCCCGACGCCGGCGCGATCTCCGCCGATGAACCGACCATCACCTTCGGCTTGCGCGGACTGGCCTATTTTGAAGTTCACATCTCCGGACCGGCGCAGGATTTACACTCCGGCCTGTTCGGCGGAACCGTCCACAACCCCGCGCAGGCATTAGCCGAATTGATCGCCGGCATGCACGATGCCAACGGAACGATCACCCTGCCGGGCTTTTACGACTCCGTACGCCCCGTCACCGATCAGGAACGCGAAGCCACCGCGAAATTGCCCACGACACCTGAATCCTATTTGAAGCAAACCGGCGTCCCGGCCTTGTGGGGCGAAAAGGAATACACGCCCGCGTTACGCACAGGGTCGCGCCCCACGCTCGAAGTGAACGGCCTGCTCTCCGGCTGGACAGGACCCGGCTCAAAGACCGTCCTGCCCGCGAAAGCCATGGCGAAGATATCCTGCCGTCTCGTCCCCGACCAGGACCCGGTCGAAGTCCACAAACAACTTATCCGCTACATGGAAGAACACGC
This sequence comes from Chloroflexota bacterium, assembly GCA_016191895.1. Taxonomy (GTDB): domain Bacteria; phylum Chloroflexota; class Anaerolineae; order Anaerolineales; family Villigracilaceae; genus Villigracilis. The sequence goes on from JACPVD010000038.1 coordinate 1,046, forward strand.
GCCAAAGACCATCAAATGGGAAGTCGTGTCTTTGCATGACAGCCCCTGGGCGATCACCGATATCAACACCAACGGTGTCCGCGCGATGGCATCTGCAATGGAAACGGTCTGGGGCAAGCCTCCGCTGTATCGCCGCGAAGGCGGTTCGATCGGAGTCGTCGCGATGCTGCAAAATGTCTGCGAAGTGGAATCAGGCCTTGTCGGCGGCGGCCTGCCCGATGACAACGTCCACTCGCCCAACGAACGCATGCATCTGCCCACATGGCACAAGAACATGGATGCGTTCATTCATTTCTTTTTCAATATGAAATAGTATGTCATTGCGAGGGCGCTCTTGTTTTTTGCCCGAAGCAATCTTTTACAGAGTTGGAGATTGCTCACTGCACTGGTGCGCAGCGCAAGTATCGCCGCAAAAGAACGCGGCTCGCAATGACATGGAATCAAAGGAATCAATGGAAGACAGAATCATCACCTATGGCGGGCAGGCGGTCATCGAAGGCGTGTTGATGCGCGGGCAAAAGGCGTACGCCATTGCCATGCGCGCGCCCGATGGATCGATTGCCACACACACAAGCAAACTCGCGAAAGTGTACAGTTCGCGCCTTACCAAAATTCCCTTCATTCGCGGAATCATTTTGTTGTGGGACGCTCTCGGCCTCGGCATGACCGCTCTGACGATCTCCGCAAACACCCAAACCGGCGAGGATGAAAAACTGGAAGGCCCGGCTCTTTATTTGACGTTGGGCCTGTCTCTCCTCATCGGCATTGGACTCTTCTTTTTGCTTCCCGCCGGCATCGGCGGCGCGGTGGAACATTACCTCGGCTGGAGTTCGTGGCTCAACAACCTTGCCGAGGGAATTATCCGCCTGCTTTTGTTCATCGCGTATATCTGGGCGATCAGTTTCATGCCGGATGTGAAGAGACTCTTCATGTATCATGGAGCGGAGCACAAGACCATCAACGCTTTCGAGGCCGGCGCAGAATTGACCCCCGAAGTCGTGGCGAACTATTCCATCGAACATCCCCGCTGCGGAACGGCTTTCGTCCTCACCCTGTTCCTGCTTTCGATCGTGGTCTTCACGATGCTTGGTCCCCTGCCGTTGTTTTGGCGGCTTGCCTCGCGCATCCTCTTCATTCCCATCCTGGCCGGCATCGCCATCGAGTACATCCGCTGGACGGCAAACCACCTCGATAACCCCTTCGTCCAGTTCATGATCAAACCCAATCTTGCCATGCAACATCTCACCACCCGCACCCCCGACCTCGCCATGCTCGAAGTTGCGATCCTTTCATTTCAGTCCATGCGCAAAGCGGAGAGTGAAGCGGGGTAGTATTTTTTACAAACCCAGTAACTTTTTTATTTCTTGATTGACTTTCTCCATCAATCCATCTTCAAGATGTCCTATTCTTTTTGTTACGCGCTTTTTGTCTATTGCGCGCAATTGAAAAATAAGCAACACAGACGATATGGATAGTCCATTTTCTTAAGAAGGCTGGATGAGAATTGCATGTGGGAATTTTTGCGCTTTTAGGTTGCTGGTAAATGGGACAATCATCACCACCGACAGGGTGTCGCTTGTGGCATCGTCATGAACAATAAGCGCCGGCCGCGTTCCCACTTGTTCGTGACCAGCGTCGTCTGTTGTTTGCGGCAGATTGACAAGAACAATATCTCCGCGCGTCATGTGTTATCCAGTTTCTTTTCAAAGTTTTCAAGCGCTTCATCGCTTGCAATATCCCATGCCGCAAGTTCAAGGGAAAGGTCTCCATAAACGGCGGGGTGATCTGCGGTCTGTTTCAACCTTAGTTTCCGAACCTGACGTATTTCCATATAGGCACGCAACGCTTCGCGGATGAACTCGCTTCGTGAACGGTGTTCCTCCGATGCAATACGGTCGATGTCTTCGAGGAATTCCTGGGGAAGGGAAACCAGAACTTTGACAGCCATTGGATATATCCTGTATATCCATTCTACATTTCCAGCCGATATTTTACAAGTGAATCACTGTCATGGGACAGGGCTTTCTTAAAGTCAGCCGCAAGGGGGGTGCAAAAAAGACCTTCCTCGGATATGCTTTTGTGTAGCGCACAAAG
>JACPVD010000039.1 GCA_016191895.1 Chloroflexota bacterium
ACGTCACGCGCAGGACGCCGTTTCCATAATCAGCGATCGGTTCGCCAATGGGAGTCCGCGATTCGACATCCCATAAAATGATCATTCCGTCGCGGCCCGCCGAAGCGAGGGTTTTGCCATCCGGGCTAAAAGCCACATCGTAGACCCAATCGGAATGTCCTTTCAGGAATTCGCCATCCAGTTGGCCGGTTTTAACATCCCATAACCCAATCATATGGTCCCAGCCGGCGGAGGCAATGAACGAACCATCCGGGCTAAAGGCCACCCTGCCAACATCGAACGTGTGCCCGGCAAAAACCTGGCGCAATCGCGGGTTGGCATTTGCCAGGTCGAACATGGTTCCGCGCGTTTGCAGATTGTCGAACAGGCTTAATCCCTCGATGCCCAGCAGGGTGGAAATTCGAAAATCCTGGTCCCTCACGCCGAACGATTGGGCGGATAGTTGCCCTGCGCGGGCGATCACGGTCTGACGTTTCGCATCCGCCTCGCTGCGCCGCGCCGCCTGCCATTGAAACACAGCGATAATTCCCAACAATACCGATACGATCAGGGCGGCAACTACGCCCCCAAGGATCGCCCGTTGGGCGCGAATCGCCTCCTTGCGGCTGGCAAGGATATATTCTCCTTGCAAGGCAGTCGGTTCCGGGTTTTTGTGCGAGGCGCTGGCAAGGAATTGTTCGCCATCTGCCAGTTCCTTTCCGCGCAGGATAAACGAACGATCACGGTTGTTCTTATTCCATTCCACCGCACGGAGTTGAATGCGCGTATGCCCCTTGACCCAATCCAGGTCGGTGTCGATCGCATCGGAAAGGACTCGGAAGGCTTTTTCGAAATCTTCGCCCTTTTGCATATGCACCCAATTAATTCGCGCCAATTCAGGAGGGATATCCTTGGCGTCCACAGGCTTGTAAATAACGGGAAACATGCGTTTACCCATCTCCACAGCATAATCAAATTCTTTCCGGCACTCAACCGATTTGATCCACTCCGGGCTGATCACGAATACAATCGACTCAGCGTCCCCGATTCCCTCCCTGATCTCGGCCATCCAATCAGATGCGGCGGGAATCGAATTCCAATCGGCCCAGGCGTCGCGATTCGATTCCTCCAGGGCAGCGTGTAATTTTTTCGCAAAGACCTCGTCGCGGCGGGAATAGGATATGAATACGTCTGTCATTTGACCTCTAAAAGTTGGGTAACCAATAAATCTAATATTCGGGCGATTATACCGTCCCTTTTCGCAATGGCCATAACCCGGCGGTATAATCGCGGAAGAATACCGGACAGGAAAATCATTGCCCGCCCCTGATTGCCCTGCGTTTTGTTTTGGGACAAAGAACGCCAATAAATCGGCGGGAACGGAATCATGAAACTCAAAGGCACGGATATACTCGCGCAACATATCCCCGAATTGAATTCGGCGGGCGGCAGGACAAGACTTGCGCTCTACGCCGCGTTTCTGTTCGGCATGGTCGCTGCATACTTTGTCGCCACCGACCAAATCCCCACCTGGAGCATCGACAGTCAGATCGTTGTCATGGCGCTGGGGTTTCTCGTCCTCAGTCTCTTCTTTTCCCGCAAACAGGCATACAAACAAAAATACGGCCAACTTGCCTACCGCAACGCCTTCGTCCATTACGCAATCCCCGGGCTCGCGCTGGTTTTCGGAGCAGTCGCCCATGCAGGATACATGAACGGACCCATCATCCCGACCGGCTGGTGGTCACCCCTTCTTCCCGCGTTTGGATGGGTCATGTTGATCGTCGGCGGGGCATTGTGGATCCGAAGCGCCCTCGTTTTCGGCGCGGATAATCTCACATTGTTATACGTCTATCATCCCGAGGAAAGCCGTATTGTGAATACAAGCATCTACGGCATTCTGCGGCATCCGGTCTACGCGGGAGTGTTACGTGTGTGCATCGGGCTCGCCTTGATCAACGGAAACGCAAACGCGATCGCCTTTGCCATCCTTGCGCCGCTCGGCTTCAGCGGCTGGATTCGCCTTGTGGAAGAGAAGGAATTGATCGAACGCTTCGGGGAATCTTATCTCGAGCACCGCAGGCGCGTCCCTGCTTTTTGGCCGCGTCTGCAACATTTCCCCGCCTTCTTCAAATTTTTACGTTCGGGGAAATGAACCATGCCCGTACTTCTCAAGCCGCCGTCCCTCCTGCTAAAGTTTCTCTTCAAGATGCCGGTTTATTTCCACAAAATGGGATTCGCGGGCTGGGAGCGAATCGTCGGAGCACAATGGATGCTCATTACCACCCGGGGAAGGAAAACCGGCAAGCGCCGCGAAACAATGGTCGATGTGATGGAGTACGATAAAATCACCGACACCTACTACATCGAAGTTGCGTATGGCTCCCGCGCCGATTGGTTTAAGAACATTCAAAACACGCCGGTATTCGAGGCGCAGGTTGGCAGAAGAAAATTTCATGCGCGCGCCGCCATGCTTTCCAGCGAAAACACGGCAGACATGCTGGTTCAGTTCTACCGCCGCAAACCAGCCTACACGCGATCGGTCATGGCGATGGTCGGGATGAAATTCACCAGCGAAAATGGCCTGCGCAACATTGCGGGCAAACTCACATTGTTATCCGTCAGACCGGAAAAGGGATGAACGACGATGCCCCAAAAAACGAATCCTGCAAACATCATCCTCGGCCCGATCATCGGCGGACTCTCGCACGACCGCGCCAATCTTTGGGCGCGCACAAACAAGGCGTCAACATTGCACGCATGGATCGCAACAAACAAAAATGGAGCCAATGCAAAACTTGCGGGAAGAAAACGACTGCAAGACTCGACCGGCTTCGCAGGCATGGTGACTGTGACCGGGCTTTCGCCTTCCAAAAAATATTATTTCGCGTTCAGCCTCGACCCGCAACAGGTTCCGACAAAATCGGCCTTTTCCTCCTTTGAAACATTTCCCGCGCCCGGCAAGGTAAAGTCCTTTCGCTTTGGGTTTGGTTCCTGCTTCCTGCCGTTCACCGAAACGCCCGGCCTCGCCTTCAAACATATCCGCGAAAACCAACCAAACCTCGCCTTTCTCTTCATGCTCGGCGACCAGGTCTATGCAGACAATGTCAAACTGAACGGTCTTGGCCGCATCCCCGTTAATGAAGATGAATACCGCAGGGTATATCATCACGTCTGGTCGAACCTGCATCACCGCGAATTGCTTGCGCGGACTCCAACCTTCATGATCCTCGACGATCACGAAGTGGACAACGACTGGCATTGGACAGATCGCGAACTATCCAAACCCGGCACATCCTGGCTGACCAGACTTCTGCGCAAATTAAACGGGCGGCCAAAGGAGGAACAACTACTCTCGCTTCCGCGGACCCGCGCCGCGCTCAAGGTCAACTGGGAGCATCAGGTCATGCATGGACCCAGGGCGTTATCTCCCAACGGGCCTCTCGCCTACGAATTCGAATACGGGGCATGCGCCTTCTTCATTATGGATACGCGCACACCGAGATTTATCAACACAGACGAGCGTCAAATGCTGGGAGACAAGCAGTGGAAGATGCTTGAGTTATGGCTGAAACGCGTCAAGGATACCCACCCGGTAAAGTTTATCGTCTCGTCGATTTCCATTTTGTCCGATATTTTCGGCGACATCACAAACGACCGCTGGACGGGCTTCGACGGGGAGCGCGAGCGTTTGTTTGCGCTGATTGCGAGGGAGAAAGCCGAAGGGATTCACTTTCTCACCGGCGACCTGCACACCGCGCACTCGATCTCCGCGGATGTCATTGCGCCAGACGGCGAAGCGATTCGCATCTGGGAGTTTTGCTCCTCCCCGTTCGAGCAAAAATCGTCCCTGCTTGCGCGGCTGATGGATTACCCCACCCGCAGTCCCACGCTTCGGAATCAAAAACGTCACTACGCGATCAGCAGGTTCAATTACGGCGTGATCAACGTGGCCTACTCAAAAGGGAAAAAGCCGCGTGTGAGTTTTGAGTTGAACTACGAGAAAAATGGGGAGTGGATGAAAAGGTAATTCAATTCCCAATTTTGAACCGCCGTCAATACCCCTTCCGCAATTCGCGCGGGTCTTTCCCCAATCCCGGAGACCTGCGCGTTTTCCATGCGCGGATCGACCTCGATAATTTTTGTTTTCAATGAAACAGGCACGCCATCGCGCGTTAATCCGCGAAGAACGCCTGTGATCGGCGCGAGAATCGGGGCCGATCCAATACGGGCAATTTCCTGATTCTCCATAACCGCATCGCCAATTTGAAGGGATGTATGGAATAGGCCGCCAACAGGCGCATACACATAGCGATCCCGCGCATGGCCGTCGATTTCACGCGGCTCGCCCTGCAACGGGTTGGTCGCTCCGCGCTCAATGATCATACCAAGCGAATCTCCCCAATTTGTTTCTATTGCAACATCGACCGTTTCACCGGCAATAAAGTTTGGCCCCAAACCGATGGTAAATTCGGCGAGGCCGCGCTGAGATTCGGGTTGGGAATGTTTTCTCATCCGCGCATCCACAAGAATTTGCAGACGAAGCAATTGCAAAAGCGAATCAAACTTGTCGATCATTACGGGGATGATCTGATGGGCGGAAAGCAATTTCCCAATTTGCGAGGACTCGTCTACAAGCCGCGCCTCTACGCCATCCAACACAGCCCGGCCGTCGAAGACCGCGTCTGCAAAGGACATTTTTCGCCGCGCGACTGTGGGCTGGGGATTTTCGTGAATAACAACAGCATACCCAGCCGTAAAAAGGGAATGCGCCACAGCCGACCCCACGTCGTTGACGCCGCGAATCAAGATCAAGGAATTGGGTACATTCATTTGAGGAAATTTATCCAATACGTTCCAACCGCGATCGTGAGAATCGCCCCCAACACCCGGCGGACTCCCGCGCCCGAAAATCTAACCGCCCCGAGTTGACTGCCGATCAACGCGCCAAGCAACCCGATCACCAACAGGGGAACTCCAAATTCGCCCAGGGAGAATGTGCCATTCACCAGCCGCCCAACCAACCCGCTGATCGAATTGATGGCAATAAACCCGCCGGCAGATGCGGCGGCCTGTTTCGAGTCTCCCCATTGCATGAGAATGATCAGGGGCGAGAGGAAAATTCCGCCGCCGATTCCGATCATGCCGGAGAGCAGGCCAATGCCCGCGCCGGCAAACAGGGCAACCCACAGCGGAATCGGATGCGGAGTCCAGTCTGGTTTTTCAGTTAATGTGGGAAACAAAATCATGCGAGCGGAGAGATACGTCAACACGCCATACAGCAAAATGGAATACGCCTGTTCCGAAATCTTCAACGTCCCGCCGATAAACGCCGCGGGGACGGATGTAATCAAAAACGGAATCAACAAACGCGGACGAAAATGCCCGGCACGATAATAACTCACAAAGGCGACGGTCGACACAAAAATATTCAACGCCAGCGCCGCGCTCGACATGACCCCGGCCGGAACGCCAAAACCATTCATGACAAGCAAATAACCCGACGCCCCCCCAAATCCCGCGCTTGAATATACCGCCGCCACGACAAATACCAATAAATAAAGAAGGGCGTTGTTCAACTGTTTCTCTTTCTCCTTCGACAATTGTACCAATGCGCAAGCCATCGCACAAAGAACTGACAAACGTCAGGTTTCAATCAAGGCGCATATTGGTACAATGAACCTGGAGGCAACATGAAACAACCACCCCGCAAGCAACTTTCCTTCCTCGACCGCTACCTGACCTTGTGGATATTTCTCGCAATGGCAATCGGCGTGGGCACTGGTTTTCTCTTTCCCTCAGCCGTCGCAGATTTCAACACGACGGTTTCGGTCGGCACAACGAATATTCCGATTGCGATGGGCCTGATTCTGATGATGTCCCCGCCGCTGGCAAAAGTCCGCTACGATGAACTTGGCGACGTGTTTCGCAACTGGAAAATTCTCGGACTCTCGCTTCTGCAAAACTGGGTGATCGGCCCCGTGCTGATGTTCGTGCTGGCAATCATCTTCCTGCGCGGCTATCCCGAATACATGACGGGACTCATCCTGATCGG
>JACPVD010000040.1 GCA_016191895.1 Chloroflexota bacterium
ATGAATTGAGGCTTGAAGATGCCGCCGAAAAGATCGTAGATCGGGTCGGGGTTGGGGAGTTATTCATTGATACAACATTCCTGTCATGTCGTTCCCGCAGGCTTTGTCAATTTCTCGCGCGTTTGGCAGGAAGGCGTAGGTCGCGGCGGAATTGATCTTGGCCTCTTCGGGTCGGAGATAAATTCGGCGATCTTCCAAATCCAGCGGCGCGACGTGGAGCATTTTCCAGATCGCGGCGAGTTGTTCCGCTTGACGCGCGGGTTCGGCGAAGAAAAGTTCCTCGTAGGTCAGTTTGACGGTTTCGCTCTTTACCCGTTCATCCACAATGGACTCGAAGAAATCCAGACGGCGCTTCATCTCACCCACGCGCTGACGAACGTCCGCGATGTCGAGCGGTTGGAGATTGCGATAGTATTCCTCCAGCGGCTTGGTCATTTCCCATTTCTTCCACAACCGCGTTTGTTCGGCGATCAGCACAGAGACGACCGCCTGCAAAAGATTTCTTCTTCGCAGGAAGATGATTTTGCAATCGGGTCGTCGCAGCAGGTGGGCGATGAAGTCGGGAGGGAGTTGGTAATCGAGAATCTTGATGCCGTTGTAGATTTCGAACATCTCCTTGACCTGCGCGTCAAGCGAGGGGAGGTCGCGGACGAGTTCGAGATAATTTTTGTTGGCAGGGTTCCAGCGCGCGAAGTTCTCGTTGAACGGCTCCTCCAGAATGTTCAATTCGGGATGCGACTGGAGGACTTCGTAGAGGCTGGAACTGCCGCTGCGCGCATGGGCGAGGAAGAGGAATCTTTGTTTCTCCTTTTCCATGGAAACAGACCGATGGTTATGCAACGCAAGCCTGAGACCTGCGCTATGCGCTCGCGGCGAATTCCATTTTCAACGGGATCGCCCGTGACATGGAATCGCCCACGGGCGAGGAGCGTTCGCAGCGCTCGCGCAGGGAAGCGATCTGTTCGGGCGTCGCGCTGGGGACGGAGATTCTCACCGTGTAGGAAATGCCGTCGTAGCCGGAGCCCGGCGCCCCATCCAGACCGAGATACGAGCGGACGTTGAAATGTCCCGTCGCCTCCACCGAGAGCGATTCGATCTTGAGTCCGAGGAAGGAGGCGTGCATGGCGATCAAGTCCACGTAGCAGGCGGCGAGGGTGGCGAGGAACATCTGCATCGGGTTGAATTCGCCGTCGCCGCCGAGGTGGGTTGTCATGCCTTTGAACTCGATGCGCGAGCGCGAGCCGCCCTCCCAATGCGCGACGAGCGCGGGATTACGGTCGGCTTTTTCGGGATGCTGCGCGCAGATATTTTTGAATTCCAGCAGTTCGCCAACTTCCACGCCGTTGATGTTTTCGCTCATGGTTTTTCTCCTTTGGTTTGATAGTGACGACGAAAAAATGTTGTTAGCATTATTGCACGGGTTCAAAAGAATTTCAAGAAGGAGAATGACCCCCATGTAATTTTAAATGGCTGACGGGGTGTTTTGCGCCCCGGCAATATCGAGGGGTATATCTGCCAGGCGAAAAAGTTCCATTAGCGCGATCCATGAAAAGAAGAGCAATCCTGCCTGGAAGGAGGCGGAGTTTTGCAGGAATTCGGTGTTCGATACGACCAGGGCGGTTAACATGGCAAAAAATTGAAGCGCCCAACGCATGGCAAGCCGCGGACGGACGTATTCATCCGGGTCGCTTCTGGTATAGGAGATCAGGTCGGGGATGAGCAGGTAGAGGAAGATCAACGCGCCCTGATACGACCCGGCGACATTGGATGCGGCTCCGGCATAGAACCCGGCAACCAAAATGAAGATCAATGCCCCGGCGATGCGTATCGCGCCCAGCCGGTTGGCGGCGATGAGCGCCCAAAAGATCAGGAATGGAAAGCCGTGGATGAGCAGGAACTCGATCCGCATGGTGTCAATCAACATGACCTCGGTGACACCGGGAAATTTCAATAAGAAACTCGTGTCGGTCTCCCAATATTGAAGCGCCAGAATAACCGGTGAAATGCTGGCGAATAACGAGCGCCAGGTTGGGCGGTCGAGAAGCAGGGTAGTCAGTTTTAACAACAGGCGTCCCTTCGCCTGCTCCATGGGGATGCCCGAAGCCTGGATGATCTCGCGGCAAATGGACAGCGCCACCCCGGCCATGACCGCCGCGAAAGGGATGGAAACGCAAAACGCCAGCACGGGCGTGTCCGTCTCCATGATGGGGAGCAAGCCCAGCGAAGCAAAGGTCAACAGCCCCGCAAACCAGAACAGGGTGACGGAGATCATTGACTGGGTGGTGATCTTCCAGGGAGTCATTGCGGTAGTGTATCACGCCC
>JACPVD010000056.1 GCA_016191895.1 Chloroflexota bacterium
CAGGAAGATCAACACGCTGGCGATCAAACCGACCAGGGCACCCATGTGGAACGAGCGTTTGAAGAACTCAACATTCTGTTTGCGGACGAGATGCCAGGCGCTGACCGCCAGGATCAGGAACGCCGCCATTGCCAGACCGTCGGAAACAGTGTGCCAGAAAAAGACCCAGCCCTTGGTGTTGCCGATCAGGGCGAAGAAGTCCACCAGTTGGGCGCGCCCCGTCGTCTCGTTGATGATGTATCCGACTGGGTGCTGCATCCAGCCGTTCGCAAGCAGGATCCAGAGCGCAGACAGGTTCGAACCGATGGCGACGAGCCAGATCGAAGCCAGGTGAACCTTCTCGGGGACGCGTCCCTCGCCGAAGATCCAGACGCCGAGGAAGGTCGATTCCATGAAGAAGGCAAGCAGGGCTTCCACAGCGAGAGGGGCGCCGAAGATGTCGCCCACGTAGCGGGAATATTCCGACCAGTTCATGCCGAACTGGAATTCCTGAACGATACCCGTGACTACGCCGATGGCGAAATTGATCAGGAATAACTTGCCCCAGAACTTTGCCATCTTGCGCCAGGTTTCATCTTTGGTCTGGTAGTAGCGGGTTTGCATGAATGCCACGAACCATCCCATTCCCAGCGTCAACGGAACGAACAGCCAGTGATAGATGGTTGTGAGAGCAAACTGCAGTCGAGATAGTGTAACGGGATCCATAGACTCTCCTTGAAAAATTATTCTAACAACGTCCCGAAGGATTTTGCGCCTCAACAAACCTGCTTGAAGGATCCTTCGGGACGCTTTACTTCATCAAACCAAACTCGGTATTGCCATCGGTATGAAAAGTGATTCCTTGACCAGGTCTTCGAATGAGATGGACGCCATCTCACGCATCATCGCCGCCTGGACCCGTCCCCACTTCGAGCGGACCGGGCAATTGGACTGGAACGGGCAGTCATCCTCACCCTTTGCCTGCATACACTCCGAAAGCAGGATCGGACCCTCGAACGCTTCGACCACGTCCTTGAGAGTGATCTGTGAAGCGGGGCGGGGGAGCATCAGCCCGCCGTCGCGCCCGGGGAAGGTGTCCACCAATCCCTCGCGCGCCAGTTGCGCCACGATGCGGGTCATAAACGCCCTGGGAATCAACATCTCTTTTTGAATCTCGGCGCTCGAAAGCCGCGCCCCTTCGCCGTGTTTGGCAAGGGCAAGAATCACACGGGCGGCGTAATCGGTCTGGCGGTTGATCTTGAGCATGTGGGTATCCTATAAAACCATTACTTTAAAGGTAAACGTTGACTTTGATTGTAAGCATTTGTCATTAATTACAAATGTGTAAATTGTCACAAAGTCATTGTTACAGAAGTAATAAACGATTTCTCCCCGTGTATGTCATATTTTTGGGAGCTGTTTTGGTATCCATCTTGCGATAGGCAACGTCCAACGCTTTAATGGATTTTGCCGTCAACGGGTTTATAATCTCCGAAATCTATTTCCCTGAGGTGTGCATGATCGACCCCATCATTTATACGATACAGATCGGCGATTTCTCCTGGCCCATCCGCTGGTATGGCGTCATCGTCGTCATCGGCATGTTCGTCGGCGCGTGGATCGTCGAGCGCGAACTGAAACGCCGCGGTGAGAACGGCGAACTGATCTGGGATGCGCTGGTCTGGATCCTGATTCCCGGCATCATCGGCGCGCGCGTCTGGTTTGTCATCAACGATATTTTGGGCGGCAACCGCACATATATCGACAACCCAACCAGCATGTTCAAGGTCTGGGAGGGCGGCATCCATTTCTTTGGCGGGCTGTTGTTCGGCGCCATCGCCCTGCTGATCTACATCCGCTGGAACAAACTCGACCCGTGGATCTTCCTCGATTCCGCCGGACCTGGCTTGTTCGTTGGACAGGCGATCGGGCGCATTGCCAATTACATCAACCAGGAACTATACGGTCCACCCACCGACCTGCCCTGGGGTATTCGGATCGAAGCCCAAAACCGCCTGCCGGAGTTTGCCAACCTGAGCCAGTACCCGCCG
>JACPVD010000022.1 GCA_016191895.1 Chloroflexota bacterium
CGGGGTATGCCCGGAGGATTGAAAATCTTTTATGAAAAATAATAACGCGCCTGCAAGCAGAATCAACCACATGCCGAGGGGAATGTTGGCATGTCCTTTATACGAAGCGTAGATGTGGTTTGCAGTGTCGAAGGTTTTCAAGTCGATGGTGGGGCGTGGAGGTTTGTCGGCGACGACTTCAAGCGGGCGCGGGGCGACAATTCCATATAGAAGCATCGAACGGCTGGTGAGTTGAAGCCGGTCAAGGAGGCTTTGGGCAGGGGAGTCGTTCATTGGCTTGACGAAATTTCCTTCAAAAGCAATGTCGCCGGGGACGTAGAAGAAGGTTTGGTGGTTGGGATATATTGCGCTGGCAAGAACGGTTAATAAGATTCCGAAAAAAAGAATGGCAACGCATAGGCGGACAAGCCGCGTGAAGCCAAAGCGCGTGAAGAAGAGTCCGATGATGCCCTGGGCGATATTTGTGATGGTGACGCCGAAGACCAGCACCCCGGCAGGGACAAGCACGGAGAAATGTTGTTCCCTCTTTTGCACGAGAAGGAAGAAGAATATCAAGGAGGTCATGCCGAAAACGTAGGTATCTGTCAGCGAGCCGAAGAAGAGATGCGCGGCGGTTGACCCAAGCAGGATGGAAAAAATGAACGCATATGTCCCATGCCCGGCGGCGCGTTTGACGAATAGCCACGCCATGAAGACGCATAATCCGCTGAAGGAGGCGATGACGATCATTGCGGCGAGATGCCACTGGCCGCCCATGAATGCGGCGGCGAGTCGAATCAGCGGGCGGGCGGTGATCAATATCAATGGGTGGACGGAGCGGTTGATGTAGTCGCCTTCGGGGCTGGCGAGGATGGTCATCCAGGGGCCTGCGTCGGATTCAAAGAGGACGGTGTTGACTGTCAGCGCGGGGTGGTTGAGAGCGCGGGCGATGATCAGGTTGATGAGGAAGAACGTTGCTGCGGCGTAGGCTCCGGGCAGGTTATCTTCGATGAGCTTGTAGAGGGATGTCTGTTTGATGCGGCGGAGAATGTTGCGTGTTCCGTATTGATTCGAAAGGGGGATGCCCCAAACGCCGGCAACAATCGCGCTTGCAATGAACGCGTTGAACCATGTGGATGGAATGAAGATGTAATCCAGCGGAAATATCGCTGGAAATTGCGCAACGAGATATATTAGTGTGAAGATGAAGATGGGCAGGACAAGGCTGAGGATGAGATTGATAGGGTTGCTTAAAAAGCCAGCGCGAAGCGAGCGCGAAATGCGCGGAACGAGTCGGCTGGCGAAAACGCTTCCGGGGAGAATGAGGATCATTGTCAGCAGGATCAGGCTGAGGGTCGATGGAATCGCTGAGTCTAAGAATCCGATTGCGAGATAGGCGAAGGACGATGTCCACAAAAAGCCAAGGGAATAATCCCACAGTCGATTTTGGATTTTTTCAATATATGGTGCGGCGGGGAGAATCAATGCGAAGAGTGCGAGAGAGAAGGAAATCCAGCCGAGATAATAGATCGTGGAAACCGCCGGCAGGACGGCGGCCATGCCCCCAAGAATCGACAGCGCGCCGAGAAAACTCAAAACGCGGATCTGCCTTTGTGCAAGCCATGTTTGAAGCGGCCCGGAAATTTGAAATAACAGATATGCGATTGCGAATGTGGGAACGAAGACAAGGAGAGCGCGGTCGGTGAGGGTTTCGTAGCCTGAGAAATTAAAAAAAAACACCGCCGAGGAAAAACTGACGATGAAGGACATGGATAAAATCAACCCTGCACGGAATATCAGTTGGGGTAATTTCACTCGGCGTTTCTCCGGTATTGTTTCTGAAAGAAGGGGTAAGCCGGATGTTTTGAACGCGCGAAGCGCGGCCAGAACACCCGACACCCCAGTTTATCGAAGCGAAACCCTCAGGCTGGCCTGTAAGCCGCATTCTGTCCGGCGGTTGCCCGCCTGTGCGATCATCTCTCTGGGCAGCGCGTCGCCGCGCTGCTCGGTGCAGCCTACCCGGAACTGTCCCATCCCACAAGAGGGAAGGGCACATGCGGAGACGAGCAGTCTCCCATCGTCCACAGACGATTTCGCTCCTGCTTGGCCTTGCTCCCGGCGGGGGTTACCTGGCCATCCGCATTACGGCAGATGCCGGTGGTCTCTTACACCACCTTTTCACCATCACCACCTCACCCCCGACCCATCTCCTAAAAGGAGATGGGAGCAGGAGGAGCGGCTGTTTGTTTCTGTGGCCCTTTTCCGGCAGGTTCACGCCTTTCGGCGTGTTTCTCATCACAAGAAGTGACGAGACTTCCCCGCCCCGGGTGCTATCCGACGCCGTGCTCTATGGAGTGCGGACTTTCCTCGATCCCGACAACGCAGAACCGCGATCGCCCAGCCAACCTGAGGTGAGGTGATGATACACGCGGAGGGGGGGAGAGTCAACTGTGAGTTAATGAAACGGGCATATCTCAGCCGCATTAAAGGTGGACATTTCGAGAAAAGACATTAAAATAGGGACATTCATTCAGGATTCAAAAGGAATTGACGTGAGTAATGTGCCTGGAAAATTTGTGATCGGCCTGACTGGCAACATCGCCACCGGCAAGAGCGTGGTGCGGCGCATGTTGGAACACCTCGGCGCGTATACCATCGATGCGGACGCGCTTACGCATCGCGCCTATGCCAAAGGCGCGCCGGGTTATCAAAAGGTGCTTGATCAATTCGGCAAATGGTTGGTGGACAAGGACGGCGAAATCGACCGCGCCAAACTTGGCAATCTTGTTTTCAATGATTCAGAGGCGATGAATCAACTGGAAACCATCGTCCACCCGCTGGTGGTTCAGGCGGTGGAAATGCTCATTAAACGGGCAGCCCAGCCTGTAGTGGCGGTGGAGGCGATCAAACTTCTCGAAGGCAACCTGCGAAAGATGTGCGATTCGATCTGGGTGACGAATGCCCCGGAGGAAGTCCAGGTGGAGCGGCTGATGCGCAAACGTAATCTGACTCGCGAACAGGCGCTGGAACGCATTCATGCGCAATCGGCGCAAAGCGCAAAGGTGGCGGCTGCCAATATTGTCATTACCAATACCGGTTCCTATGACGATTTATGGAAACAGGTAAGTGCGGCGTGGAAGGAGGTTGTTCCCGGCGTGCAACACACAGACACAGAATCCACCATTACCCGAATTCCCGCGCAAACCAGCGGCGAGTTTGCGGTCAAACGCGGAAA
The DNA here is from genome assembly GCA_016191895.1 of Chloroflexota bacterium. Classification (GTDB taxonomy): domain Bacteria; phylum Chloroflexota; class Anaerolineae; order Anaerolineales; family Villigracilaceae; genus Villigracilis. The sequence goes on from JACPVD010000022.1 coordinate 3,215, forward strand.
GCCCAAGCATTCTTCGACCATTGCGGAACTGGTCACCAAGTTAAGCAAGGGCGCGCGTAGCATGTCTGCCGATAATGTGATGGAGAGTTTTGGCGAAAAGGCCTACATGCTCCTCCAACTCGACGGAAAATTTGTCGGCGTGGCGGGCTGGCAAGTGGAAAACCTCGTCACACGCACCACCGATTTGTTCATCGAGGAACACGTCAACCCGCAAAAGGCGCTCGAAACATTGATCAAGGAAGTGGAACGGGCCTCCACCGAACTGCAAAGTGAAGCGTCGCTTATTTTCCCTTTGAAGGAACTCGCCGCGCAGGAAGAACTATGGAAACATCTTGGCTACGAAAAGCGTACTCCTGAAACGCTTGGCGTGCAGGCGTGGCAGGAATCGGCGGCAGAAGCATTATCGGCGGGCGGCGTACTTCTCTTTAAACAATTGCGCCAGGATCGCGTCCTGCGTCCGATCTAAGATATTACGTTGTTCTTTTCAAATCAAAAAGAAGAAATAAGGGGGAAGTGGGGTGTTTTGCGCGGGCTTCGCGCGCGCAAAACACCCCACACCCCAACTTGGATGGGAGCGGGAAACCCAATTTGGAAATCAGGGATGTGGGGGGTGTGTTCCTCTTTCCCGTTCGCTTGCGCGATTCGCCTGATTTTCCCGCATTAAACCGTGACCGAATTTCTGAACAACCTCTTTTTCATATTTCAACGTGTCAGCTGGCTGAGCGTGTTCGACATCCTGCTCGTCACGCTGATCTTTTTTGGCGTGTTGTATTCCCTGCGCGACACACAGGCCATGGCATTGCTTCGTGGGATGATCCTGCTTGTGGTGGCGCTGATCCTGCTCACCAGCCTTGTGGAACTCCCGGCCTTTTCCTGGTTTGCGCAGAACTCGTTGCCGGCGTTATTGCTCGCCCTGCCGGTAATCTTCGCCCCAGAAATTCGGCGGACGCTCGAACGCCTCGGCCGCGCCGGGACGGGCTGGCCTGTTCCGGCGAAATCAGCAGATTCCTCCCTCGGGCAGACTCTTCGCGCCGTGGTGACCGCCGCGGCCAGACTCTCCGCACGTCAGCATGGAGCGTTGATCATCATCCAGCGGCTGGATAATCTCGATGAGTACATTCAAAGCGGCGTGCAGTTGAATGCGAGGGTAACGCCGGAGTTGTTACTGCAAATCTTTTACCCAAACACGCCGCTTCACGATGGCGGTGTGATCATCACCCGCGGACAAATCAGCGCGGCGGCCTGTGTCCTTCCCCTCTCTGCCAGCGGAATCCTCAACCGCACACCGGAACGCCAGATGGGGTTGCGTCATCGCGCCGCGCTTGGCGCTTCGGAGTCCAGCGATGCTATTGCAGTGGTCGTTTCCGAGGAGACAGGAGCCATTTCCATTGCGCACGCCGGCAGGATGATTCGCCGTCTCGATCCCGAACGGCTGGAAAATATTTTGACAGCATTCTTTCATCCAAATGGCGAGGAGCATCGCCCGAATCTATTCGAGAGGCTTTTCCCGGGCCTGTTCTCACGGAAGAAGGATAAATAGTGTTCCGCTGGATCTCTGAAAATTACCGTACGTTTCTATGGGCGCTTGCATTGGCAATCGCTGTTTGGGTGGCGGCTGTCACGTCGGCGGACCCGGATGAAACACGGGTGCTGTCATCGCCGGTGCCGATTCAGATCAAGGGGCAGGACCCTGCCCTCATCATCAACAGCGAGATTCCTTCGACGGTGGAGATGACGCTGCGCGCCCCGCGCTCGGTGTGGGATATGCTTCGGGCAGACCCGCAATTGATTCAAGCCATCCTCGATCTTTCGGGCTTGAGTTCCGGCGAACACAGTGTCGGCCTGCAAATTCAAATCGATGCGCGGCCAGTGCAGATCGTTTCTGTTGCGCCCCGCACCGTTACATTCACACTCGAATCACTTTCCACAAAAACCGTCCGCGTGGATTTGGACCTTTCCGGCGAGGCCGCCATCGGGTATCAGGTGGGAAGCGCCAGCCTCGAGCCGGGAGAAATTGTCATTGTGGGAGCCGAGTCGCAGGTCACGAAGGTGGCGCGGGCACAAGTCGCTGTGAATATGGCGGGCATCCGCCAAAGTTATGACCAGACCCTGCCGGTGCAAATCCTTGATGAAAATGGAGAACCTGTGAACGGGGTCAGCGTCTCGCCCGAATCGATTCGCGTTGTTCTGCCGGTCAGCCAGCAAGGCGGATACCGTGACGTGGCGGTGAAGGTGATCGTGGCCGGGCGCGTGGCAAGCGGGTATCGCCTGACGGATATTTCCGTGTTCCCGCCGATTGTGACCGTGTTTGCCGGCGATCCGCAACTCGTGAATGATTTGCCCGGCGTTGTGGAAACGGAGCCGCTAAGTTTGCAAAATGTGCAGGAGGATATCAACACGCGGCTGGCGTTGAATTTACCCGAAGGCGTTTCGATCGTGGGCGAGCAGACGGTGTTGATTCAAGCCGGGGTTTCTCCCATCGAAAGCAGCATCACCCTTGCCGGCGAGACTGTGGAGATCATCGGCCTTGGCGCCGGGTTGACCGCGCACATCTCGCCCATGTCGGTGGATGTGATTCTCTCCGGGCCGCTTTCTATTCTCGACGAACTTACCCGCGAGGGCGTGAGAATTACCGTTGATCTGACCGGTCTCGCCGTCGGCACGCATCAACTTACGCCGAAGGTCGAATTGCTGATCGCGGATGTGATTGTAGAATCGATATTACCGAATACAATAGAGGTTGTCATCACGCCGATCGGCACACCGGCTGTCACACCGACTCCATAAGAAACTTTTACCGCGAAGTTGCGAAGAGCGCAAAGTTCAAGCGTTTATTAAAGAAGCAGAGAAATGAAACCTGTTGTAGCATTGGTAGGCCGACCGAATGTCGGCAAGTCCACCCTTTTCAATCGTCTCGCTGGCGAACGTTTAGCCATCGTGGATGACACCCCCGGAACCACGCGTGACCGTTTGTTTGGGGAGGCAGAATGGAACGGCCGGCCATTCAACATTGTCGACACCGGCGGCATCGACCCGACTCACGGCGGCAAGACTCCGCTGTCGGTTGGCTCCGTTGAATTCATCGAAGACATCCGCCGCCAGGCGCAGGTCGCCATTCAGGAGGCCGACGCGGTGCTCTTTATCAACGATGGCGAGACCGGCGTTACAGAACCGGATCGCGAAGTGGCGAAGATTCTACGCCGCTCGCAAAAGAAACTCCCCGATGGAACGTTCTGGCCGCCGATCTTTTTGGTGGTAAACAAATGCGAGTCGGAGGACCGGCGAAATTCGGCCAGCGAATTCTATGAACTGGGGCTTGGAGACCCCTATCCCATCTCTGCCATTCACGGCACGAACACCGGCGATATCCTCGATGCGCTCGTGGCGACTTTCACCGTACAGGAGACGGAAGAAGACGACACCATCAAAATCGCCATTGTGGGCAAACCGAACGCGGGAAAATCCAGCCTGCTCAACAAGTTGACCGGCACGGAGAGGGTGATCGTCAGCCCGATTGCGGGGACAACACGCGATTCGATTGACACAAAAATGGAATTCGACGGCCTGCCCATCACGCTGATCGACACAGCGGGCATCCGCCGGCGCGGCAAGATCGAGCAGGGCGTGGAACAATACAGCGTGTTGCGCGCCTTTAAATCCATCGAGCGCGCCGACGTGGCGCTGTTGATGATCGACGCGACCACCGGAATCTCCGCACAGGACGCGCACATTGCAGGGTATATCCTCGACGAGTGGAAATCTTGCGTGGTGCTCGTCAATAAGTGGGATGCCATCGAAAAGAACAACGAAACAATGGAAGCCTATACCGCACGCATTCGACAGGAATTGAACTTCATGGATTATGTTCCCATCCTGTTTATTTCCGCTAAAACCGGCCAGCGCGTGGATCAGGTTCTGCCGATGGCGCTGCAAGTGCAGGAGGAACGCCTCGCCCGGCTGACCACATCCACGATCAACGAGATCATCCACAAGGCGCAGGACGCGCATCCGCACCCGACTCATTCAGGCCGCGCCCTGAAGATGTATTATGGCACGCAAGTCCGCTCCGACCCGCCGACGTTTATGATCTATGTCAACGAGCCGAAGTTGATGCACTTCACGTATTTGCGCTATCTTGAAAACCAGATCCGCGAACGACATCACTTTCTTGGCACGCCGATTCGGATCGTGACGAAGGGGAGGAGGGAATAGATTTCAACGGATGGCTGCGCCGACGCTTCGCGAACGGATATAATGCCCTCGTTCCCAAACCCCTGAATGACTTCTCCTAAAAAACTTTCCCCCGACCTCCCCATCTCTCTTGCCCTCCTCATCTTTACGCTTTTTTATGCATGGCGCTTTGTGGATTTTTCCATCCCGCCATTTGAAGATGCGGCCATGCTCATGCGTTATGCCCAGCATCTCGCGCTGGGTCATGGCATTGTGTGGAATATCGGCGAACATCCCGTTGATGGCGCGACCGATTTTCTTTTCATGGTCATATCCGCCGCGCTTATCAAACTCGGATTTACGGTCGGGCAATCGGTTCGCGGCATTGGCTTTGTCTCGCATCTGCTCACTGTGTTGTTGGTTTATTGGACGAACCGCCGTGTGCATCATGCAAACGTTCCCTTTTCATTATTAAGCGGACTTTACCTTGCCGTAGGAACTGGATTCTCCTACGTGGCCGCCTACTTCGGGACGCCTTTCTTCGCCCTCGCCGCCGCATCCACCTGGACCTTGGGCCTGATTCTGATTCAAGAACAGAATCCACGCTTTGGGTTGATTCTGGCCTTCGCCCTGAGCGGACTGGTCACCGGGCTTATTCGCCCCGAGGGAGTCATTCTCGCTTCGTTGATGTTGATTGCAGTGGTCGTAATGCGCATGTCTGATGATGATCCCCTCTCTCTTTTGGAGAGGGGTAGGGTGAGGGGAGTGGTTTCCATTCTTTTTACGTTTGGCATCACTTTCCTTGTACTCGGCGGCGCATATTTTTTATGGAGATGGAACTACTTCGGCTATCCACTCCCCAATCCGTTTTACAAAAAGGGGGGTAGCGGCCTGTACTGGGACTCGTTCTTAAACTCCCTTTTGAATACATTGCGATTGTGCCTGCCGTGTATCTTTGCGTTCATCCCCGGCTTTCGTTCCAATGAAACCTTGAAGCGGACGATTGCCTATCTCATTCCCATTCTAGGATTTGCTTCCGCCTTCGTGTTGATTTCAGACGAAATGAATTTTGGTGCGCGCTTTCAATATGCGCTTCTTCCAATTGCGCTCATGTCGTGGGTTCCGCTTTTAGGGAACGCTGGTCGAGTAGGGTCGGATGA
>JACPVD010000023.1 GCA_016191895.1 Chloroflexota bacterium
GCAAGTAATGGGGCTGGCGCAAACTGCGTGATAATACACAAAGACCTCCGAACTCACGGAGGTCTTTTTTTCTGTGCCCCCACGGAGATTCGAACTCCGGTCGTGGCCTTGAAAGGGCCGCGTCCTGGGCCTCTAGACGATTGGGGCTTTTTTAGGGCGGACGAATTCTATCCTCCACTTATGGGATGGTCAAGCAAAATTATCCCTGATTCTCCGGCCGCACGCGCTGGTTGAGCAAAGCCATCAGATCCACCTTCCTGCGGTTGACGAGGATGCCGGAACTTTCGATGCGCAGGCTGGGAATGAGAATCGCCGTCAGTGTGGCATTGAAAACCGGGAGAAAATCCCGCGTCCCGTCGGTCATGATCGAGGTAAAGTCGAAGCGGCCGGGCAACTCCATCGTTCCTTCCACTTCGAACATCTGTGTAGCGATTCGCACGGGATATTCCACAACATTGGTGTATCCCCCGCGCACAATCGCCGACGGGCCCAGGTCTTCGCGCCGCGAGAGACAGACGGCTTGAATGCTCTTCTTCATCATGCGCACCAGTTCGAAATGATCGACAAGCTTCGTGGGCATGTGCAGGCGCGCAAGCCGCGCATCATTCACTTCCATCGCAGAATGCGTGGCGTCGTTCAACATACCCATCACACCGTTGTTGGTAGCCATGAGTTTACCCACCACGCGATAGCCGGAAGCCAGAATATCGGCAAGCACAAAACGATAGGTTCGTGGAGAAGTGTCGAGGGTCATGAGGGTCTGCCTTTTCGGAATCAAGAGTCGTGGATGGCGCGGTGCGTTCCGGGGCGCGGCCTCGGCGGCGGCGGGGTACGGCGATGATTGGCAGTGGGGCGGCCCGCGTTCGGGTCGAGAATCATTTCCAGCCAGAGAATCGCCTTTTCATCGAACTCGCGCCTGCCGCATACATCGCAGATCCAGGCCGGGAAGTGCGGAACAGTGATCAACTCGCCGCCAAGCCACGTAAAGTAGGTGATGAGGCGCGGCTGTAAAACGCCGGCGTGACATTCGTTGCACGGAAAGGCCTGCGGGGAGTCCGTTTTGTTTTCACTCATGGTCATCCTCATTGTTCGGCGATCAACTCGCCGTGTCGAATTATCTTCCACATCTGCGGCGGCCAGTAGATCACAACCGCCTTGCCCACCACATTTCCGGCCGGCAACAACCCCCATGAATGCGAGTCGGACGAATCGTTGCGGTTATCGCCGAGCACAAACAACTGCCCATCCGGCACGCCCCATTCGCCGTTGTATCGCGGTGCTTCGGCAATATAAGGCTCGCTCAACGCCTGCCCGTTCACCGTCACCGTTCCGTCCTTTACAACGACATGATCGCCTGGCACACCGATCACCCGCTTGATCAATTCCTGGCCGGGATCCATCGGAAAATAAAACACCACAATATCGCCGCGCTCGGCATCGGTAAACACATAATTCAATTTGCTTACCAATACAAACTCGCCGTCCTGCAATGTGGGAATCATGCTAAACCCGTCCACGCGAACACGCGCCGATACGGCATTGATTCCGAAAAACAGAATCGCCGCCAGCGCAAGCGTTTCCAAAATATCGAAGGCAAAACGCCTCCAGTTTGTTTTTTCTTCCGCCGAAACGGGCTCTGAAACCACCTGCCCTGCCGCGGGAATCTGCCCTTCAATTTTTTCTTCTTGTTGCCCTAAAGTTTCCAAACTTGCCTCCGTAGTAACGGAAATTATACTTCCCTTTTTCGCCCCGCCGCTAAACGGCGGAACATAAATCACGCCTCGCCCCACGCGAAGTAGGCGGGTACATGCAAAATTCGCGTTCCATTTTTACGGGCAGATTCATCGAGCGTTTTCATTCTTTGGACATCGGCTCCCGGAACCATTCCATCCAAATCGGCTTCGATCACCGCCCATTCATCCTCCCAATCTTTGGCAGAACGGATCACCTCCCCGCTTTGAATGGGTCCCGTTTCGATGAGCCTGATCCCAGCCTGATGAAAGGTCTCGGCAAGCAGAGACCCAAACGACGGATTCGCGCCCTGTCTGCGAAGCGATTCTGTCTGCCAGGCTCCAAGATGTTTTAATTCCAGCGGTTTATCCACCCTTGCGCTGTAGTCCGGTTCCGCCAGCGCAAGCACCACCCGGCTCACCCGCGCCATTTCACGCACAACCTGTATCGGGTCATGCACCCACAACAAAAGGAAATGACAAAAGGCGATATCGAAGAATTTGTCTGCGTAGGGAAGATGATGTCCGTCGCCGCGAGTCAAAAAAACGCCCGGGGCGTAGGCTCTGCACTCAGACAGTGAAACAGGATTCAGGTCCAGCCCGTGAAGCGCAATGGGCATTCCAATTTCGCGCAGAATCGCGCCGGTTCCGCATCCCACTTCAAGCGCGCGAACCGCATGTTCCAATCCCGCCTTTTCAAAAAGATAATGTCGCAGGCCGCGAGTCCAGGCAGCTTGTTGCAGGTAACGCGCGTGCCAATTCATCGTCGTTATTTCTGCGGTTCCAAAATCATCACGGGAATCTTGCGATGCGCCGCGCGGATTTTATACAGCGCGTACCCTTTGTAATAAGACAGCGCCACCTGCCAGTATCTTTCATACTCCCCATCCTCCACTTCACGGGCAAGGAATTTTTGTTCGCGCCCGTTGACCCGCGCCGCGCATTGGGGATTTTTTTTCAGGTTGTAATACCAGCCGGGGTTATGTCGCCCGCCAAAGTTGGAACCGATCAGTACGATCTTCCCTTCATCAAATATGCCCAGCAGAGGCATTATGCGCCGCAAGCCACTCCTTGCGCCGGTGGTAACAAGTTGAATGATTGGCAGGCCGACGATCTCGGCGACGGTGTGACGGCCTTTCGAAATTTTGAGCATGAACGAATCCGCACGATGCAGGACAACCGCCAAAAACGCGGAGACCCAGCGCAACATAAGGAAGCGATGTATCCATTTTTGAAACGCGTTGGGTTTTATGTTCATCGTTCCAACCAGATTGTCACCGGGCCGTCGTTATGGATTTCCACTTCCATGTGCGCGCCGAATTGACCGGTTTGGGTCGGCACACCATGACCGCGCAATAGCTCCACAAATCGATCCACCAGTGGAGAGGCCTTTTCAGGAAGCGCGGCGTCGATAAAGGAGGGACGCCGTCCTTTGCGCGTGTCGGCATACAACGTGAATTGCGAAACGACAATGGCCTCGCCTCGCACATCCAATATCGAGAGATTGGTCTTGCCCTGTTCATCTTCGAATATCCGCAGGTTCGCGGCCTTCTCGGCAAGGAATACCGCCTGTTCCTCCCCATCGTTGTGGCCGATACCCAATAAAATCAGCAGGCCTTTTCCGATTTTGGAAATGGTCTGCTGATCGACAGTGACGCTTGCGCGGGATACTCGCTGAATTAATAGGCGCATGGAAATAAGTAAACAAGTAATCAGGTAAACAGGTAAACAAACACTACGTGTGCTCTTGTTTACCTGTTTACTGCTATGGCAACTGCATCGCTTCGCGCACTTCCACCATGGTCTGCTCGGCAATGGCGCGGGCGCGTCCGGCTCCGTCGTCCAACACATCCTGGATGTAGTTCGGGTTGGATGCAAGTTCGGCGCGTTTGGCGCGGAAGGGTTCAAGGTGTTTGTTGAGATTGTTGGCAAAACGCAGTTTGCAATCCACACAGCCGATGCCGGCCTTGCGGCATTCGGTGTTGATCATCTCCACTTCATCCTGCGCAGAGAAGATATTGTGCATGGTGAACACGTTGCATACATCGGGATTGCCGGGATCGGTCTTGCGCTGGCGGGCCGGGTCGGTGACCATTTCCTTTACGCGCTTCACTGTATCTTCCGGCGCGGTGGCGAGCTCGATATGATTGTTCAAACTCTTGCCCATCTTGTCCCTGCCGTCGATGCCGACCACTTTCAAAACCTCGGTGTGTTTCACCTGCGGCTCGACCAGCACTTTGGTCTTGTAGCGATAATTGAACGAGCGCACGATCTCGCGCGCAAATTCCACGTGCGGAGCCTGGTCAATGCCGACCGGGACGACATCGGTTTTGTAAAGCACGATGTCCGCGGTCATCAACACAGGGTAGCCGACCAAACCATAATTGACGTTATCGGGCTGTTGGCGCACTTTTTCCTTGAAGGTCGGCAGGTCGGTGAGTTTGCCGAATTGAGTCACCATCGAAAGATAGGTGTGCAATTCCATCACCTGCGGCACATGCGACTGAACGAAAAGAATCGAGTCCTCGGGTCGAATGCCCGCGGCAAGCCAATCCAACGCCATTTCAACTGTGTTCTGCCTCAAGTCCTGCGTGGTCTCCACCGTCGTCAATGCATGCACATCCACAATGCAGTAGACACATTCGTAATCGTCCTGCATCGCCACATAATTTTTCATCGCCCCCAGGTAATTGCCGAGATGTTGCCGCCCCGTGGGGCGCGCGCCCGAAAACACTCTGCCTTTTTTAGCCATTTGTCATCCTCTTCGTTAAATTGGAGTCCCAAAGTTCTACTTTGGGATTTGCACTGCGGAGGTGAAACTTCCGCACTTCGTTAATCGGCCATCTTCGAGATCAACCCGATGATCTCGCCCGCTTCGGCGTGACGCTTTAACTTCAACTTGGAAAAGACCGACTCCCCGTTCACGCTGACCTCGAACCTGCCCTCGTCCGAGGGAATCAACGCCACCGATTCAATGACATGCTCAAAGTTCTTGAGCAGTTCATCCGTCAGGCTCACGGCCCGATTGGTGTAGTGTCAGACCGCGCAATAGACAATTTCGATTTTTAGCATGGATTTCTCCGTAAGACCCTAAAGGTTTTGAAAACCTTTAGGGTCTTCTCGTTTGAATGTTAGAAAATTATAACATGCTGCGCCGAAGGCTTGCCCGCGTCCTGCAACCACGCTATAATTCCAGCCGTTGTTTCCGAACGTTATGCAAGGAGAAAAAATATGCCAGTCTATACTTATCGTTGCGAGAATTGTGGAGTGCAATTCGAACGCCACCAATCCTTCACCGACGACCCGCTGAAGACCTGCCCCGAATGCCGCAAAAAGGCGCTGAAAAAGGTGATCACCCCCACCAAGATCATCTTCAAAGGATCGGGCTTTTACGCCACAGACCACAAGTCACCTTCGGGAGAGACCTCCAGGAAGAAAGGCGAAAAGAAAGAAGGCGATTCCAAGGAAAGCAAGCCCGCCGCGAGCAAGCCTGCACCAGGCGAAAGTTCAGATTAAATCACCATCGAAAAGCGCGGCAAA
>JACPVD010000024.1 GCA_016191895.1 Chloroflexota bacterium
CCGCCCTGAGAGACTGTTTCTTAAAAAACCTTGACCGCAAAAAAAGAGGAATGTGGGGTATTTTGAGCGGGCGAAGCGCGCTCAAAATACCCCACACCCCAATCGATAAGAAAATACGTTTAATCCGACGTGAAGAAGACTTTCTTTGGCTGCCATTCGCGCGTGCCGTCTTCGTTGACGGTGAGGTACATAAGCGCGACCAGTTCGCCCTGTGTGCTGATGCCGCGCACCTTGTCATGCTCCGGCTCGCCGACAACTTTTACGCGATGCCCATGCCGCACGCCTTCCACTTCATCGGGGTTGAGTTCGAGCGAAGGCCAGTCGCCGAGCGCTTCGGCGGCGGGAATAAGGTATTGATACCAGTTGCCGGCGGTGAAGGATTCCTGTAATTTTCGCAGAGGCACGGAATCGCGCAATGAGAATCGTCCGCTTTTGGTGCGCCGCAAGCCGACGAGATACGCGCCGCATCCGAGTTTGACGCCGAGATCGTTTGCCAGTGAACGGACATATGTGCCCGATGAACAATGGACATCGATCACCACTTCGGGCGGAGTCCATTCCAGCACTTCGAGGTGATGCACGGTGATCTTGCGCGGAGCAAGGTCCACTTCCTCTCCCTGGCGCGCCATTTCATAGGCCTTGCGTCCCTGCACTTTGACAGCGGAGTAGGGGGGAGGGGTTTGCTCGATCTCGCCGACGAAGGTCTGCAACGCTTCTTCGAATTGGGCTTCCGTTACATTAACGGGAGCGCTGGCGGGGGTTACCTTGCCTTCTGCATCGAAGGTATCTGTCGAACCTCCAAGCCGGATGATGGCCTGGTATCGTTTGTCAGACGCGGAGACGTATTCACTTAATCTCACTGCGGGTCCAACGAGAATGACCAGCACGCCAGAAGCGCGCGGATCGAGTGTGCCGGTATGCCCGGCGCGGCGCAACCCTGTTCCATTGCGGATGGCCTGCACCACATCATGCGATGTCATGCCTACGGGTTTATCCACAACGAGCGCCCCAGAGATTGCGTTCTTTACATCCTGACTATTCATGCTCCATTCCTCCTTGTTGACTAATCATGCTTCATTCCTCCTTGCTATTAATACACTAATTATGACACATTTATCCTATTTTTCAATAGAATCATTAATGGCAATTTCATTGTTACAAACCGAGCATCTCCCGCGTTTTGGCGAGGACTTCCTTTTGGACTTCGCTCAGACTCCCCTCGATGTCTGCTCCCGCGGCGGCGGCATGACCTCCGCCTTTGAAGTGTTTGGCAACCGGAGACACATCCACGCCAGGTTCGAGCGCGCGCCACGAAATCTTGACGTGGTGATCGCCCTGTTCGACGAACACCATCCCGACCTTGTTCCCATCAATGGCCGAGATCATGTTGATCAGGTCGGCGTCGTCGTTGCCGCCGTACCCCGCAGATTTTCGATCCGCAAGGGTGAGCGTACCCCAGACAATTCCATGTTTGCTTTGCAGGCTCGAAAGACCCGCCCCCCAGTATTTTGCGGCGGGGAACGATTTGGTCACCAATGCGCGCATGTAGATTGTGGGCATATCCACGCCGGTTTCCATCAGTGTGGCGCATTGGCGAAGCGCCTCGGGCGTGGTGTTGGACGTGCGAAAGCCGAGCGTATCGGTGATGATGCCGGTCAACAAGGCGGCGGCGACGGGTTGGGTGATCTTCAATCCCCACCCCGGCAAATGATTGGTGAGGATGGCGGCCGTGGCGACCTCGTCCGCTTCGATCAGGTTGAGTCTGCCGAAATTTTCATTGGTCTTGTGATGATCGATATTGATATCGGGCGGACCGAAATTTTCAAAGATCTTCCCCGTGCGTTTGAAGTCTGCGCAGTCAACGGTGATGAAGGTATCGTGCCCGCTGTCGGGCTCCTTCTTTATCAATTCGCTTCCCGCAAGATACCGAAATGAGGACGGCACGCCGTCTGCAAGAATCATTTGCACCGATTTCCCGGCATCCTGCAAAGCCAGTCCCAGACCGAGCAATGATCCGATCGCATCCCCATCCGGCCGAACATGCGAAGCGATGACGATTCTGTTTGCGGCGGCCAGCCTGTCTTTTATCTCCCCTGAGAGTTGGGTATTCACTTGATGGGTTTCCTCCAAAACATCAATTCCATTCATGTTACAGCCTTTCTCTTTTAATGAGAAAGGCTGTAATCAGCACGTCCTGCTAACTGTCGAACAACTGGAATTATAGTACAAAAATTGATTTTCGATTGGAGTCCAAAGGCCGGGCGCCGATTACAATTCCATGAGAATCGAAAAACGTCCCATTGACAATCGATTTGTTTTGTGACATACTCCCGTCATCGTTCGGGGGCAAATAAATTAAACCGCCATCCTAAAGAAAGGAGGAGGTGATGTCTCTTATGAATAGTAACAAACCCAGCGCTGTGGCATCCCTCCTCAATATCTAAGAAGGACGCCACAGCGCCAACCCCCAAACTGCCATCCATACGGATGGCAGTTTGGCTTAATTTGTACCTGGCGATTGGTTGTAGCGAAAAACCTACTTCCTGCTCATCGCGTCCATTACAGCCACAGAGGCGATCTGCACAATGGCGTTCACATCATCACCGGTTTGTAGCACATGTACAGGCGCGCCCATGCCCAGCAGGATGGGACCGATAGCCTTGGCATTGCCAAGTCTCGCCAATAGTTTGTATGCAATATTCGCAGACTCGAGCGACGGGAAGACCAGTACGTTTGCATCTTTCACCGCGCTGAATGGATAGCGTTGATCCACCAGATCCGCAACCACCGCCGTATCAGCCTGCATTTCGCCGTCCACTTTCAAATCAGGACGTCGACTCTTGACCAACCCCACAGCCTTATGGACTTTGTCCGAAAGCGGGTGAGGCGTGGAGCCGAAGTTCGAGAACGAGAGGAAGGCAACCCTCGGATCGATCTCCAATTTCTTGGCGTAGTCTGCCGCAAGACAGGCGATCTCCGCAAGGTCTTCCGCCGTCGGGTCGATATTCACGGTGGCGTCGGTGAAGAGGTACACCCTGTCGTCCACGATCATGATGTACACGCCCGCGGCGCGCGCCGTTCCCTTCGCGGTGTGATGGATCTGCAGCGCCGGGCGAATCACTTCAGGGTAATCATAGGTGAGTCCCGAGACGAACGCGTCCGCATCGCCCATTTTAACCATCAGCGAACCCAGCACATTGGGATCATGTATAGCCTTGGCGGCGTCGCGCAGGGTGATGCCTTTGCGCTGGCGCAATTCATAAAAGGCTTTGGCATACGCCTCGAGTTTGTAAAATTTGGACGGGTCGACGATCTCCGGTTTGTAATCGAGATCGAGAGCGGCCAACTGTTGCTGAATCACTTCCGTATGCCCGATCAACACCGGCGTTGCGATTCCCTCTTCCTCGACATGGTGCGCGGCGCGGATGACCTTCTGCTCTTCGCCTTCGGCAAACACCACGCGCTTCTTCCCACCCGACGTCCGCGCCTGGTTCTGGAAGAAGTAACGGATCTGCTCGCCCCTGCCCTGACGGTACGCAAGTTGCTCGCGATATTCGCTGATATCGATGGGCTTGCGGGCCACACCCGTCTTCATCGCTGTCTCAGCCACAGCCGGAGCCTCCCACAACAACACGCGTGGATCGAGCGGCTTGGGGATGATGTACTCGCGTCCAAATTTGATCGCATCCCCGCCGTATGCGCGGATGACCGAATCGGGAACATCCTCCTTTGCCAGTGCGGCAAGCGCCTTCGAGGCGGCAAATTTCATCTCTTCATTGATTCCCTTCGCCCTCACATCCAGCGCGCCGCGGAAGATGAACGGAAAGCCAAGCACGTTATTAACCTGGTTGACATAATCTGAACGCCCCGTCGCGATGATCACATCCGTGCGGGCTTCACGCGCCAGTTCGGGCTTGATCTCCGGGTCGGGGTTTGCCATCGCAAAGATGATCGGATCCTTTGCCATGCTCTTGACCATCTCCGGTGTCAACACGTTCGCAACCGAAAGACCGTAGAACACATCCGAGTCTTTTACCGCGTCTGCCAGGGTACGATGACCCCTGTCTTCCACCGCAAGCAACTCCTTGTATTTGTTCATCCCCTCCTTGCGTCCTTTGTAGACTACGCCTTTGGTGTCCACAAGCATGATGTTCTCGCGCTTCACGCCCCACGAGATCGCCAGTTCCGCGCATGAGATCGCCGAAGCGCCCGCGCCGGAAATGACCAATCGAATCTCGCCGTGTTTTTTGCCAACGATTTCCAACGCATTTGCAAGACCCGCCGACGAAATGATGGCCGTTCCATGCTGGTCGTCGTGGAAGACGGGAATATCCAGCATTTTCTTCAACTCTTCTTCGATGTAAAAACATTCGGGGGCTTTAATATCCTCGAGATTGATCCCGCCAAAGGTCGGTGAGATCGCCGCAACGACCTTGATGATCTCATCCGGGTCGTGCGAATTCACTTCGATGTCGAACACGTCGATATCCGCAAACTTCTTGAACAACACACCCTTGCCTTCCATCACGGGTTTGCCGGCCAATGCGCCCCGGTCGCCGAGGCCGAGGATCGCCGTCCCGTTGGAAATGACCGCCACCAGATTCCCCTTCGATGTATATTCGTAGGCGTTATCCGGGTTCTTTTCGATCTCCAGCACGGGTTCGGCAACGCCGGGCGAGTAAGCCAGACTCAGGTCCCGTTGGGTGTCCATCGGTTTGGTGGGCACAATCGCCACCTTGCCGGGCTTTCCCTTTAAACGATGGTATTCCAATGCGTCTTCGCGCGTAAACTTAGCCATGGTGCCTCCATTGAATTTTATACCAGATAAATTATTGCATAACTCCCCAAAATTCCATAGTTCCATTTGTCACGATTCTCATGCTCACTATTACCCCTCTGCAACGAAAAAGTTGTGTTAAATTTATATGAAATTCATGTATAATCAAGCCAATCCTCAGGGATCAAATGAAATCTCCGCCATCCACGGCATAATGAAACCGACTGGAAACTCGAGCGCTATCACTCCCGGCCAACTGCCGGAGTTAATGTATGAAGTCAACTGGAATGTGTTTTAAGAAGAAAATGGTCTCACGTCGCTCCTTAATTCAAACGTGACTCTCCGCCCGTCATTCTATTTGACCTGACTCTGCCCCGCCTCTTTACGGGACCTGGAGTCTGCTCGCCCAACCCAGATATTTCCCCAGCCGTGGGCTGACCTGAAAAGGTCGGAGACCCCGGCTGTTTGTTTTTAAGAGGCGGAGTGAAAAATCTCCAGATTTTTCACCAAAGTCGGACGCAAAGCGTTTGGACTCCGTACGCAGGCAGATGAAAAAGATAACCGCCATTACAGCCCAAAAGAGGAACCCCAGCCGGGTGAATATTCACCTCGACGGAGAGTTCGCCTTTGCGGCGGCGCGAATCACAGCCGCGTGGCTCAAAGTTGGCGATGATCTCAGTGATGAGAAAATCACCAAACTCCTGGCCGACGACTCGCGCGAGTGGGCCTACCAGCAAGCCATGCTTTTCCTAAGTTACCGCGCCCGCTCCGAAAAGGAAATACGGCAGAACCTGCAAAAACACGAAATGCCCGAAGATGTGATCGAAGAAACGCTTCAAAAACTTCGATCCGCAGGCCTCGCCAACGACAACGAATTTGCTCAAACATGGGTCGAGAACCGCAGTACCTTTCGTCCGCGCAGCCGGCGGGCATTGACAATGGAACTGCGCCAAAAGGGACTCGATGACGAAATTGTCCGCGCCGCCGTATCGGGCGTGGACGAGGAAGCCCTGGCCTGTGAAGCCGCTCAAAAACGGGCGACCCGGCTTGAAGGTCTGGAATGGAACGAGTATCGCAAAAAACTTTCCGAGTTCCTTGCAAGGCGCGGCTTCCCCTATCCCGTGATCGCGTCCGTCGTATCCAAAACGTGGAACGAAACGCATGCGGGAGATTACCAGAAAAATATCGAAGATGAGGATATATTATGAATCCGCTTAGCATCGTAATGAGTATTATTGCGCTCCTTGTGGGCGTTGCGATCGGGTATCTTGTCCAGCGTTATCAGACGGAAAAAGCCGCAAAAGCGAAACAGGAAAAAGCCGACGACATCCTGAAAGCCGCGCAAACGCAGGCAAACATGATCGTGAAAGGCGCGCAGGATAACGCCGCCAAGATCACAAAAACAGCCGAAGCCGAGGTTAGGGAACGGCGTGTCGAGTTGAACAAGGAAACCGAGCGACTCGACAAACGTCGCGGCGAACTCGACAGCCGCTTCGACAAAATGGAACAGCGCGAACAGACGTTGAATAAACGCCAGTCGCAAGTGGACAAACGCGCCAACGACATCGACAAACTGTACGAAGAACAAATGAAGAAACTTGAGTTCGTCGCACAGATGACCACCGAAGACGCCCGCAAGGATTTGTTTGCCGCCGTGGAAAAGGAAGCCCGCGGCGATATGGCGCGCATCATCCGCCAGATCGAAACCGAAGCGCGCGAAGAAGGCGAGAAACGCGCCCGCAAACTCATCGCCGACGCGATTCAGCGCGTGGCCTCGGAGCATGTGGCCGAAGTCACCCGCGCCGTGGTCACCCTGCCCAGCGAGGAAATGAAAGGGCGCATTGTGGGACGCAACGGGCGCAACATCAAAGCCTTCGAGCAGGCCGCCGGCGTGGATGTGATCGTGGACGACACGCCCGATTCCGTCACCGTCTCCTGCTTCGACTCCGTCCGCCGCGAGATCGGCCGCCGCGCCCTCGCGAAGTTAATTCTCGATGGCCGCATCCACCCCGCGCACATCGAAAAGATCATCGAAGATGAAACCAAAGCCGTCGAGAAAATCATCAACGAAGCCGGCGACCAGGCCGCGTTCGAAGCCAATATCACCGGCCTGCACCCCGAAGTTTTGCGCATGATGGGGCGCTTGAAATTCCGCACCTCGTATGGACAGAATCAACTCGCGCATGCGGTGGAAGTTTCCAAGCTTGCCGGCATTCTCGCGGCGGAACTTGGCGCAAATGTGGAACTCTCGAAACAGGGCGGATTTCTGCACGACATCGGAAAGGCCATGGATCACAATCAGGACGGCACGCATGCGGGACTCGGCGCGGAATACTGTAAACGTTATGGCGTGAATCCCATTGTCGTGAATGCAATCGCATCCCATCACCATGAAGTGGATCAGGAAACCGTCGAAGCGGTCATTGCCGAAGCCGCCGACGCCATCTCAGGCGCGAGGCCCGGCGCGAGGCGCGAGGATCTCGAAGCCTACATCAAGCGCATTCGCTCGCTGGAGGAAATGTCGATGTCGTTCGAAGGCGTGCAACAGGCGTTCGCCATCCAGGCCGGGCGCGAGGTGCGCATCCTCGTCAAGCCCGACCAGATCGACGATCTCGCCTCCACCCGCCTCGCCAGAGACATCGCCAAAAAGATCGAGGAAACCATGCAATATCCCGGCCAGATCCGCGTCACGGTCATTCGCGAGACGAGAGCGACGGAGTATGCGAAGTAAAATAAAGCCCCCTAAAGACGTTGTCTTTGGGGGCTTTATTTTCGAACGGTTGACTCTAAAAAACCGTGTTTTACCCTATAGTTGAAATCTTTGCGGAAGTGGAATGCGATAGAATAAAGAAATGACAAACCATGGGACGATATCTTCCATGCTAAACTGGCTCAAGGAGAAAATGCGCGTCCGCAACGATGCGCAACGGCGGAGGGCAGGAGGGATTCACGGGAATACATGGGACATCGTCGACCGTGAGTGGGATGAGGCAAAATTGCGCGCGCGGGAACGATACCTTGTCCTGCTCAAGACCGCCATTAGCGATGTTCTCGATCCCGCGCAAAGCGAAGACCGCTACTATCGTCTTATTGATTGCTTCGTCAATTTACTGGTTGCGGATTACGGTTTCTTTTTTCATTGGGATGAAGGCAGGAAACAGGCCGCGCTTGCCGCATCCACGAGGATACTCGACCGCCCGGTTTCGGAAATTGTCTTGCGGGCGGAACAATCCAGCCTTGCCGCGGCCATCCTGCAATCGGAGCAAATGCTTGCGCTGGATGGCCTGTTGAATCCAAACGATGCCGCGTACGCAACCCTCCTGGGCGGGCTTGCGCAACCGGTGAAGTCTGCGATCCATGTTCCGCTGATTGCGCAGGGATACAAATTGGGAATTGTCGTCCTTGCGTTCAATGCCAGCCGCCCATTTGGCCCGGACGAACTCCTTCAATTGCGCGAAGCGGCGGATCAAATTGCCCTGGCCCTGAGGGTGACGCATCAGGAAACCGAAATTCAAAAACGGCTTCTCGAAGTAAACACCCTGGCGCAGATCGGCAATGCCCTGAGTGAAAGCGAACGCGTCGGCCTGCAAAGCGTCCTGCAATTGATCGTCGAATCCGCCAGGGAATTGATTCCCCCCATCGAACAGGCGGTTATTCACCTGTTCGATAATGAAGAGCAAGTCCTCATCCCCGAAGCGCTTATTGGATATGAGAACTCCGAGGAGGGAAAAAGGAAAATGCGCATTGGCGAGGGGGTGGCCGGCCAGGCGTTGGAGACAAAACAACTCATTCATATTCCCGATGTCAACTCTGACCCCCGATTTATCAGGTTAAATCCAAATTCGAAGATCCGATCATTGATCGTCCTGCCCATCATAAGCGGCGCGGAACGGTTGGGCGCGCTCAGCATACAAAGCGGCATCCCCAACGCGTTTACCGGGGAGCACAACAGGTTATTGAGCGCATTGGGAGCGCAGGCCGCCATTGCCATCGAAAACGCGCACTTGATTGAGAATACCAAACAGGCGTTGAAAGAGGCCCATGCGCTTTATCGCGTCGCGCAGGGCGTTGCGGCGTCCCTCGACCCGGACGAAGTTATGAAAGACACGGTCGATCTCCTGCAAAAGAACTTTGGCTATCATTACACGCAGGTGTTCGTGGCGGACCCGGATACCGGCAACTTCATTATGCGCGCCGGAAGCGGACCCATCGGCGCAACGCTCAAAGAGCAGGGATATTCCCTGTTGCCCGGCGAGGGAATCGTCGGGTATACCGCCGAAACGGGAACGGCCTTCTTTACCAACAATGTGAATGAAATCCTGTCCTATGAGCGGCATCCGCTTTTGCCGGATACAAAATCCGAACTGGCAATGCCCGTCCGAATTGGCGATGAAGTTCTCGGCCTGCTCGATATTCACCAGGCGCCGCCCAAACGTCTAACCCAGCGCGACGTTCAATTGGTAAGCGCGGCGGCGGACCAGCTCGCCATTGCACTGCAAAAGGCGGCCTTGTATGAAGACCTGCAAATTGCCCTGCAACAGGAAAAAGCAATCCGCAATCAAATGGTGCAAAACGAGCGGCTTGCGGTGATGGGCCGCCTGCTTGCCTCTGTGTCGCATGAACTCAATAATCCCCTGCAGGCCATTCAGAACGCGCTCTTCCTGTTGAAAGAGGAAAAGGGCATTTCCCAGCAGGGGCGGCAGGACCTTGATATTGTGCTGGCGGAATCCGAACGCATGGCCGGCATGATCGGACGCCTGCGCGATACCTACCGTCCCACGCAGGCGCACGAGTTTCATCCAACGCAGATCAACGATCTCATAATGGACGTTCACGCGTTGATCGCGACTCACCTGCGCCACAACCAGATCGCCTTTGAATTTCACCCCGACGAGACCCTGCCGGCCATCCCCGCGCTCTCCGATCAACTGCGCCAGGTGGTGTTGAACCTGATGGTGAACGCGATGGAGGCCATGCCCAACGGCGGAATCCTGCGAGCCTTTACGCAATACATCCCTGAAAGCGGGGAAGTGACGCTCACAATGTCTGATACCGGAACAGGCATTCACGAAACCGTCCTGCCGCATATCTTCGACGCTTTCGTTACCGACAAGGAGAAAGGCACCGGGCTGGGGCTGACCATCACCTACGATATTGTCGCAAAACATCGCGGGCGAATTGTCGCGGCGAATAACGACGACGGAGGCGCAACGTTTCGCGTGTGGCTTCCGCTGGAAAACAGGGAACTCCTATGACCGATACCGGGCGCATCCTTATCATCGACGACGAAGCGATTTTGCGCCAAACCCTTGCGCGCATTCTGCAACAGGCCGGCTTCGAAGCGACCACCGCCGAAAGCGCGGACCAGGCTTTTGCGTTCATGGAAAACACATCCTTCGATCTGGTTTACATGGATCTGCGCATGCCCGGCACGCATGGGCTCGACGCCCTCAAATATATTCACGAACAATACCCGGCCCTGCCGGTTGTCCTCTTCACCGCCCAGCCCGATCTCACCTCGGCGCTGGAAGCCCTGCGCAACGGCGCAACCGACTACCTGCTAAAACCGCTCAAGCCCCAGATAGTCATCGAACGCGCAAGATCAATTCTGGTCAACCTCAAAAGGGACAGGCGCAAACGCGAGATCGTCATGCAGATCGAAGCGTTGCAGGCCGAACTCAAAAGCATCGAAAGCGGCGGAAGCGGAAAACCCGGCGGCACGCAACCCCTCAGCCCGGTCAAGGATCGATTCATCAAATGCGGCGCGCTCACGCTCGACCTGCATACGAAACGCCTCGCCATTAATGAGCGCGTCATTGCCCTGCCGCCCACTTCCTTCGATTATCTGCTTGTGCTGGCGCGTCATGCGCCGGATATTGTCCAGTACCAGACCCTCGTTGCCGAAGCGCAGGGGTACCAGGCCGCTCCTCGCGAAGCCCAGGAACTTGCCAAATGGCACATTCATCAATTGAGGCAGGCCATCGAACAGGATACGCACAACCCCGCCATGCTGATCAACGCGCGCGGAATGGGATACCGCCTCGTGGCGGATTGAACGTACCGCAAAGTTTACTTTGCGCTCGCGGCGAAACTCAAAATAAAGCCCTGACGTTGCGCGCCGCCCCGAAGGTTGGAAGCCAAACCAGGCCCGCTTCCCGTCACGCCGGAAGCGGGTTTTTGATTCCCCGGGCAGAATCTCCCCGCAAACTTTTGCCAACTTATTCATCCCAAATCAATCCATTAGGATGCAAATTATCTGTAAGAATGGGGGAAATGAAATCACAAGACCCTGCCTCCCCTGTGCGAATTCTGGTTGTGGATGATCACCCCAATACGGCGTCTACGCTGGCGCGCGCTCTCTCGCAACTTGGCGAAGGCGTGAGCGTAACCTCGGCCCTGAGCGGGGCCGAAGCGCTGGAACACATCAAAAACGGCGGTGTCGATATCCTTTTCACCGACATGATCATGCCCGAAATGACCGGGCTGGAATTGATCGAAAAGATACAAAGGCGCCCGGCTGGAAAGCCTTCCTTCACATACCTTGTCACAGCCTACGATGTGCCCGGGTTGAAAGTGACCGCTCATCGTTTGAGGGTAAATGAAGTGATCGTGAAGCCGGTGCGCCCGGAGCGCATCTGCCAGATCGCTACCAATGCCATCGAGGAAATGAAACATTCCACGCGCCCCATCAAGAAAGCGCCTGTGGTGCAAAAGAAATTCAAAATCCTTGTGGCTGACGACAATCCGGATAATATAACCCTGCTGGCGCGTTACCTCGAATACGAGGGGTACGATCACATCATAGCCAGAGACGGCCTGGAAACCCTGGACAGAGCGCGCGATGACCTGCCCGACCTGGTCTTGCTGGATGTGAACATGCCTCACAAGAATGGCTTTACCGTTCTGAAGGAAATTCGCGAAGACCCCGCCGTGCGGCATATCCCGGTCATCATTCTGACAGCGGCCAAACTTGATTCGGCGGATGTGCAATCGGGACTGAACCTCGGCGCGGACGATTACGTGACCAAGCCCTTCGACCGCCATGAGTTGATGGCGCGCATCCGCACAAAACTGCGCGTGAAAGAAGCCGAGGATGTCATCCGCCGCCGCAACCGCGAGTTGAATCTCCTGCCTGAGATCGGCAGGGAGTTGAGCGCGCGCACCGACACCGCCGAATTAATCGCCATTTTACTGCGCCGTTGCGTGGAGACGCTGGGTGCCATTTCAGGACATATTGTGTTCATGAACCCGGATGGCGAGCCGCTCAAGAGGGGATATACGCGATCCGAGATCGACATTGAATTCCCCAACCTGGATGGGTTCCTGCCTGAGATCGTCGAACGTAACCAGGGGTTGGTTATTTCCGATACGCAAACCGAGGAACGTTGGCCGGCGGGGCTGGGCAACCTTCTTCACTCGGCTGTGATCGTGCCCTTGCAGGGGCGCCGGGAATTGTTGGGGATGTTGGTTCTTACTCACGAGCAGGAAAATTACTTCAACCTGGATCACCTGCTTCTCTTGCAAGCCATTGCAAGCCAGGCGGCCATTGCGGTGGAAAATGCCCGCCTGTATTCCAACATGGAGCAGGAACAGAAGAGGCTGGCCGCCGTTCTACAACACGCGGCGGAAGCCATTCTGATGTTCGACGAACACGGCAGGCTGATCCTGCTCAACCCTGCGGGCGAAAAACTGTTCACCGATTTCAGGGTGAATATCAACCAGCCCCTGCCATCCGGGAACGGATACGATCTATTGATCGATATGTTGAACGATGCGCACTCCTCGCGCGGGACGAAATCGGGCGAGATACTCTGGCCGGATCAGCGCACTTTCATGGCATTGATCACCTCCATTAAAGACGGCGGTCAGGTCGCGATTTTGTACGATGTGACACGCTTTAAAGATCTTGATCAGGTAAAGAATGAGTTTATCGCCACGGCCTCGCACGATCTGAAGAATCCGCTTACCACCATCGCCGGATTCAGCGCCCTGCTTGCCCAATCCGGGCTGAACGAACAGCAGGCGGATTTTACGCAACGAATTCAAGGCGCGGCGGCGACCATGAATGAACTTGTGCAAAACATGATGTCGCTTGCACAGATGGACCTGAACGCCACTCCCAAACATTACGAAGTGGACATGGCGGGTTTGCTGGGGGAAATTGCGGATGAATTCTCGCCCCAGGCGCAAATGAAAGAACAGGCGTTTTTATTCACGCCTCTTTCCGCGCCGGCCTACGTCAACGGCGACCCGTTGCAACTGCGCCAGTTATTTCGCAACCTGGCCGGCAATGCCATCAAATACACGCCGCCCAACGGGACCATCAACCTGAACGCGACAACCAGTGATGCCAGTATCGTCATTGAAGTAAAAGACACCGGCTACGGAATCCCCGCCGCCGATCTGCCCTTCATCTTCAACCGCTTCTACAGGGTGAGCAGCGGAAAGAACATCGAACAGGAAGGGAACGGTCTCGGCCTGGCCATTGTGAAGTCCATTGCGGAACAGCATGGCGGGCGGGTCAGCGTGGAAAGCGAAGTGGACAAGGGAACGCGCTTCACGATCAGTTTGCCGCTTCATCTCCCACTTGAAACAACCGCTGTAAAAATGTCCGCGCAACCGGCAAAACGATAACAAGGAGATTTAATATGCTACGGACATTCCTCCAGCCTGCCATCCTTTTGATGAACCGTCTCGCCGGCGCGATCAAGCCGGTGATTTTGGCAACGGTCTTCGTGCTGGCCCTCTCCGTGCCGACCTATCAGATGATCTCCGGATTGAACGCGGATATCGCCTTTTCTGAAAAAGAGTTGAGAGGCACGGAATACCTGCCATCCACTCTTTCTCTCCTTCAACACGTTCAGCAGCACCGCGGCATTGCGGCGGCTTTTTTGAGCGGCGACGCCTCCTTTGAGGATGCTTTGACGAGCCAACAGGCAAGCATCGAAGAAGATATTCAGGCGGTGGATGCACTGCAGAAAAAATATGGCGTTGAATTTGGGAGTGTCGAGCGTTGGGATGAATTCAAAGCCGAATGGGTCAGCCTGCGCGATGAAGTCAAGACGCTCTCGGCGGACGATAGTTTCAACCGACACGTTGCCTTGATCGACAAGATTCTCGATTTTCAAATTCTCATCGCCGATGCGTCCAACCTGACCCTCGACCCGGATGTGGATACCTACTACCTCATGATTACCTCGACCTCCGATTATCCCGCCGCGTCGGAATACATGGGGCAGGTACGCGCATTCGGCGCAGCGGCATTGGCAGATGGAACCATCGAAGAACAAAGAAGCGCATTGACCATTTTATTACAGAGAAGCCGCGATGCCATCGACAGGGCCGATGAGAAGGTGGAAAGATCCATGGATGCCAACCCCTCCGTGCGAACACAAGTGGAACAGGCATTCCAACCGGCGAAAGCACAGCAACAAACGTTTCTAAACATGCTTGAAACGCAGGTGCTTGACGCCCCAACCGTCACAATTACCCCGGCGGAGTATCTTGACAAAGCCACGCAGGCGATCGACGCGCAATTCAACCTGGTAAATGTGTTGACACGGGACCTGGAACGTCTGCTGGATGCGCGCATTCAGCGTATTTCGACGCAAAGAGCAACCATTGTCAGTTTGGTGTCGGTCTTTGCGCTCCTGGCGGCATGGCTGTTTGCCGGGTTCTACCTCTCCTCCACCACCCAATTGCAGGATTTGGTTACCAACCTTGAAGTCCGCGTTGCGGAACGCACCGGCGCCCTCACCACAGTGGCAGAGATCGGCACGGCTACTTCCACCATTCTTGAGCTGGATAAATTATTGCAGGAAGTGGTGGCACTCTCGAAACAACGCTTCAACCTGTATCACTCCCACATTTACCTGCTCGATGAAGCAGGCCAGAACCTGGTATTGGCGGCGGGCGCGGGGGAGGCGGGGCGGATCATGGTATCTGAAGGGCGCTCCATCCCCCTCAGCCGCGAACAATCCCTCGTGGCCCGCGCCGCCCGCGAGCGACGGGGCGTCACCGTCAACGATGTGACCCAGGCGCCGGACTTCCTGCCCAATCCCCTCCTGCCCGATACGCGTTCCGAACTGGCCGTGCCCATGATCGTCGGTAACCAGGTGCTTGGAGTGTTCGACGTGCAGTCGAATGTGGCGGGACGCTTCACCGGCTCGGATATCGATATTCAAACCACGCTGGCCGCGCAGGTTGCCTCGGCTGTGCAGAACACCCGCCTTTACGCCCAGGCGGAAGCCGCGCGGCAGGATGCGAAATCGCTCGTGGATTACGCGGCGGAAGGAATTGCGATTCTCGATCTCGAAACAGAACTTTGGGCGGAGCCAAATGAAAACTTTGCAAACGTCTTTGGGATGCCGCGCAAAGAGATGGCCGAAACCGGCCCCAAGATCATGAGTCCGCCTGCCCAGCCAGACGGCCGCAATTCTGTCGAAAAAACCATTGAGATGATCAACATTGCCATGGAGAAAGGTTCCCATCGTTTTGAATGGGTGCATCTAAAAAAAGATGGCACAATGTTCGATTGCGAAATCGGCCTGGTGCGTATGCCGGGGGATCACCCCCGCTTGCGCCAGTCCATCCTGGATATCACCGAACGCAAGCGCCTAGAGAAACTAACGGCGCAACGCGCCAAACATCAGGAATCCTTGAACCTGATCACCCAAAAAATCCAGAGCGCAACAACCATTGAATCCGCCATGCAGGTCGCGGCCCGCGAACTGGGTCACGCGCTGGGAAGAAAACCCACGATGGTGGAACTCGACACAACCATGGACGGACAGGGTCAGTCACAAAAGGAGAATGCGCAATGACAAACTTTTTCAATCGTATCGCGCAAACGTTTCGATCCTCCATCCGCAACCAATTTGCGACTCAAATCACCCTGCTGGCGGTGGTGGCGGTGGTGATCCTGGGATTGGCATTGGTCTCCTTTGCCATCAACCAGACTCGAACCGCGTTGCAGGCAAGCGCGTTGGCGCAGTTGGTATCGGTGCGCGCCATCAAACGCGAGCAGTTGACAACCTATTTCACCGAACGTTCAGGGAATATTCAACTCAATTCCGGTACCCAGGCGACGCGTGAATCGCTCGCCGCATTTTCGAATGGTTTTGCCCAATCCAGCCCGGAGACCATCCGCAGTTTATACCTCGGCAAGATCGAGCAGGCCGATGCAGGCGATGGCAGTGCTTTCACTTCCGCGCACATTCAATTCACCCCATACCTGTCGAGCATTGTGAAGACCTTCGGTTTTTACGATGTGTTTGTGATCACCCGCAATGGGCAGGTCGTGTACACCTACGCCAAAGAAGACGACTTCGGGACAAATCTGGTCAATGGCAAGTATGCCGATACCAATCTGGCGGAAGTATACCGGAAAGCCCTTCAACTTCCGGCGGGCGAGATTGCAGTCAGCGATTTCGAGTTCTATGCGCCCTCGGCAAACGCGCCAGCCGCCTTTATTGCCGCCCCTATTTATGATTCAGGGCAGGTTATAGGCGTATTAGCCGCCCAATTGCCGGTGGATCGAATCAGCGCGATCATGCAGGAACGCACTGGTCTGGGTGAGACCGGCGAAACCTATCTGGTTGGAGCCGACCTATTGTTCCGTTCGGAATCACGCTTTGCGGAAAACACATTGTTGAACCAGAAGGTGGATACCACTGCATCCAACAAGGCGCTGGCAGGCGAGGCGGGGTACGCCGTCATTCTCGATTACCGCGGTATACCGGTATTTTCCTCCTGGGAGCCGTTCGAGTTCAAGGATTTGAGATGGGCATTCCTTGCGGAAATTGACGAAGCCGAAGCGCTCGCGCCCGCGGACCGCCTGGCAAACCTGCTGGTCAGCGTGAGCGTGGCAATTTCCCTCGCCATCGCTCTGGTTGCCGTGTTGGTGGCGACAAGATTGGCGCGCACGTTCTCCAACCCGGTGATCAATCTGGCGCAAACGGCGCAGATCATTTCAGGCGGAAACTTCGACGTGGAAATCAAATCCGGGCGCGAAGACGAGTTGGGAACTCTGGCGGATGCGTTTCGAGTCATGGTAAGTCGAGTGCGCGAATTGATCGCCGGTCTCGAAAAACGCTCCGCCGAACTCGCCACCGTCGCCGAAGTGGGAACTGTCACCGCCACCATTCTGGAAACGAATCGACTCCTGCAGGAAGTGGTTGATCTCACCAAGGAACGATTCAACCTGTATCACTCCCATATCTACTTGCTCGATGAAGAGAGAAAAAATCTTGTGCTTGCCGCGGGTGCGGGTGAACCGGGGCGGCAAATGGTGAAGGAAGGGCGTTCCATCCCGCTCGACCGCGAACAATCGCTGGTGGCGCGCGCCGCCCGCGAACGAAAGGGCGTCACCGTTAACGATGTAACGCAGGCGCCGGACTTCCTGCCCAACCCCCTCCTACCCGATACGCGTTCCGAGTTGGCCGTGCCGATGATCGTCGGCGAAAATGTAATCGGCGTTTTTGACGTTCAATCCGAACAGGCCGGGCGCTTCGGCGAGTCGGACATCAATATCCAAACCACGCTTGCGGCGCAAGTTGCCACATCCATTCAAAATGTGCGCTCGTTCGAGCAATCCAAAACGCAGGCGGAACTCGAATCGCTCGTCAACACCATCAGCCAGAAGATCCAACGCGCCACAACAGTGGAAGATACCCTGCAAACCGCCATCCGCGAACTTGGCAGCGCGCTCGGCGCGTCGCGCGTCAAGGCTGATATACGGCGGCCGGACAGCGACTCCACTGTCAGGGTCAACTACGAGACTGTTTCTTAACTCGCCGGCAAAAACCCTAAGGAATGAGAATTAATTAACTCAAGTTGCTACCTTTACATAGATTCCCACGAATTCCCGTCCGAAACCCTCACCCTGCCCTCTCCCAACGGGAGAGGGGAGAGTCGTCCCGACTAAAGTTCGTCTCAAACAGGGTGAGGGAGGGCAAACCAAACATGGTGGCAACTTGGATTAATTAACTATCCTTGTTGGGGATGTAGTTCGCGAAGCGTGCATCCCGTCTGCAGTGCAACTGCGGACGGAACAAAAACAGAAGGTTATTAAATTCCCATTACTAAAGGGTTCCTTTGCTAACGAAAACGACTAGTAAATTCGTATCTTTTCAAAAAGAAGGGGAAGTGGAGTGTTCTGAGCGCGCTTTATGCGCTCAGAATACCCCACACCCCAATGCTAAGATGATACGTGAATCCTCCAATAAAGGAGCGCATGATGAATAAAACCAGCAGATTGAATTTGCGAGCAAAGATATTACTTTCCACCATTGCGATCATATCCGCCGCTGTGATCGCCGTCGGCGGATACCTGCTTTACAATAATTACAACGAGTTGACCCAAAAAAGCATCCAGGGCCTGGCCGAAACGGCGAATGCCAAAGGAGAGGGCATACGCGATTTTTTGCTAACCGCAAGGAACGATGTGCTATATCTCAGCCGTTCCCCCGCCCTGCAAAATTATCTTACAGCAGACGAGGAAACCCGCGAAACCCAACGCCAAAACCTCGAAAAGGAATATTATGAATTTGCGCGCGCGCAGTTAAACTACGATCAGATTCGCTTTCTCGACCTCAACGGGCAGGAAATTGTCCGCGTCAACACATCGCGCGGCGGCGTATCTACGATTGTTCCAAAGGCCGATTTGCAAAACAAGTCCGATCGCGCCTACTTTACCGACAGCGTCGGCCTCTTCAACGGCAGTATCTATATCTCCGCGCTGGATTTAAACGTGGAGCGCGGAAAGATCGAAGAGCCGCACAAGCCTGTGATACGTTACGCCACACCGGTATACCTGAACGGAGAGGTGTACGGGGTTGTCGTCGTTAACATCCTTGCCGACTACTTTCTCGACCCCCTGGGAGAAGGCACCGACACCTTCCTGGTTGACAAGGACGGGTATTACATGTACCACGAGGACGAAAGCAAACGTTGGGGGCGGGACCTGGGAACTGAAATCACCGTCCGACAGGATTATCCGTCGTTTGGAGACGCGCTGTTTTCAGGGTACACGAGCTCGTTCAACGACGGGCAGACCTTGTTCGCGTACACGCCCATCATCCTTTCAGGAGATAGAAGGGCAGAGAGTTCGCCACGCTGGTATCTCGCCAGTTCGCAACCCGTTCAAGAGGCGTTTGCGGCGGCCAATCGCGCATTAGGGGTCGGTCTTTTGATCATGCTGGCGAGTCTGGTCATCGGCGCGGGGGCGGTTAACCTTCTGGTTCGGCCGGTTGTAACGTCGGTGGAAAAATTAACCGAAACCGCGAGACAGGTCGCTGCCGGCAATCTAAGCGCGGTTGCAGAGGTGAGAGCGCGGGATGAAGTGGGGGTTCTGGCGGAAACGTTCAACGCCATGACCGCGCAGTTGCGCGAATCGATTCGCACCCTGGACGAACGCGTGGCCGAACGCACCCGCAACCTGGAACTCGCGGCGGAGGTGGGACGCGCAGTTTCACAGGTGCGTGACCTGGATGTCATGTTGAAAGATGCCTGCGAACTCATCTTGATGGCATTCAACTTGTACTATGTGCAGGTGTACCTGACCAACCCCGGCGGTGCGACACTTAAACTGGAGGCTGGCACTGGAAGTGTGGGGACAGAACTGCTTGGCCGCGGTCACAGCCTGCGGCTCGACACCGGCTCGATCAACGGCCGCGCCGCCGTGGAAAAACGCTCCGTGGTCATCGCGGACACTGCATCCAGCCCCACCTTCCGCCAGAATCCCCTGCTTCCCGAAACACGCGGTGAAATGGCAGTGCCATTGATCGTTGCCGATAAAGTGGTGGGCGTACTCGACATGCAGAGCGACAAGTCCGGCATATTAACGGAAGAAGTTCTCCCCGCTTTCGAAGCGCTGGCCGGTCAACTGGCCATTGCGATTCAAAATGCGAATTCCCTTGCCGAAGTGCAGACAGCGCGCGCCGAGGTGGAAGCGCAGTCCCGCCGCCTGACCCGCTCCAATTGGACCGAATACCTGGATGCCATTCACAGGCCGGAAAAGACCGGGTTTGTATTCGAACAAAACAAGGTCGTTTCCCTTGCGGAAGCAAAGGAAACCGGTATGTCGGAATATGCGGTCGCCGCCCCCATCGCAATTACCGGGGAAGACATTGGCGACCTTGTTGTGGAATTGGACAGCGAACCTGCCGCGCAAAGCCAGGAACTGGTCAGGACGGTTGCCCGTCAGGTGGCGCAACAGATCGAATCCCTGCGCCTGCTCGAAAGCGCCGAACGCTACCGCGCCGAAGCGGAAGAGGCGTCGCGCCGAATTACCCGCGAAGGCTGGAGAGATTACCTGTACGCAGGCAAAGAGAAAGACAAGGGATATTTTTACGACCTTAAGGAAGTTCGGCCTGTGGACTCCGCTGAAGATCGATTACCGGCAGAAACAGCAATCACCCTGCCGCTTCGAGTCCGTGATGAATCCATTGGGAAAATATCCGTGCAAGGGGTGACGCCTGACGATAAAGACTCAATCGATCTCGCCGGCGCGATCGCCGAACGGCTGGGCGCCCATATCGAAAGCCTGCGCCTTAATCTACAAACCGAACAGGCGCTTGCAACAACCCGCCAGTTCGGCGAACGGGAACAGGCATTGCGCCAAATCACCAGTGCGGTGCGCGGCTCGACAGACCCGGCCGTCATCCTGCGCGCGGCGGTAAGGGAACTTGGCTCCGTTTTTGGGCGCAGGGTGATGGTGCAAATGGCCGGCGTCGGCGAAACGCCAGAAAAACCGAATAATGGAAACGAATCGTCCCCAACCTCAGAGTCGTCTTCTGGAGGCGCATTATGACCGATCCGAAAAAGAATCCAAAAGTCAATGACCTGAAAGCCGCTCCGGGCAACGGGGACAACGAAAGCCGCTTTCAGATGCTCTTCGAGCATTCCGCCGATGCCTACCTGATTTTGGACGGCAATATTTTCGTGGATTGCAACCAGGCAACCGTGGATATGCTGAAAGCCCGCACGAAGGAAGAAGCGCTTTCCACGCACCCTTCCCAACTGTCGCCGGAGTTCCAGCCGGATGGGCGTCCTTCGGGAGAAAAAGCCAACGAGATGATTCAGGTCGCGCTCGATAAGGGCAGCAACCGCTTCGAGTGGATGCATCGCCGCATGAATGGCGAAGATTTCCTGGTGGAGGTCCTGCTCACGCCCATTTCGTTTGGCGGCCGCACCATCATCCATACCGTATGGCGCGAGATCGGGGAACGCAAGCAGGCGGAACGCACTGTACAGGAAAGCGAACAACGTTTCCGCACGCTTTTCGATCGATCTGCAGACGCGTATCTGATCATCGACGGCGGAATCTTCGTGGACTGTAATCAGGCAACAGTGGACATGCTGAAGGCTCACACGAAGGAGGAAGTGCTTTCCACGCATCCTTCCCAACTGTCGCCGGAGTTCCAGCCGGACGGGCGTTCATCCGGCGAAAAGGCCGATGAGATGATCCGCATCGCGCTCGAAAAGGGAAGCAATCGCTTCGAGTGGATGCATCGCAAAGTCACCGGCGAAGATTTCCCGGTGGAGGTTCTGCTCACACCCATCCCGCTGGGAGACCGCACCATCATTCATACCGTGTGGCGCAATATTTCTGAACGCAAGCAGGCGCAGGAATCACTGGCGGCAAGCGAAAAAACCTATCGCGGCATCTTCAACAGCATGAGCGAAGCCATCTATGTTCAAGACGCGGAAGGCCGCTTCGTGGATGTAAATGACGGCGTGGTGAAAATGTACGGCTATCCCCGGGAAAACTTCATAGGAAAAACGCCCGAATTCGTCAGCGCGCCCGGTAAAAACGACATGGATGTGGTGTTCACCGCCTTTGGGCGGGCGTTCGAGGGCGAGCCGCAGCAATTTGAATTTTGGGGCTTGCGCAAAAACGGCGAGATTTTCCCCAAAGATGTGCGTTTGTACCCCGGCGAGTTTTTTGGGCAAAAGGTGGTGATCGCTGCGGCGGTGGATACCACCGAACGCAAGAAACTGGAACGCGGGATTCGGGAAGCCTTTGAACGTCGCGGTTATCAGGTGCAGGTCAGCACGGAAATCTCGCAGGAACTCGCCTCCGCAACCGAAACCAGCGATCTGTTCGAGCGGGTTGTCACTCTCGCAAAGGAACGGCTGGGCTATTATCACGTGCAATTGCTGCGTTACGATCCCGTGCAGGATGCCGTGGTGCTGATCAATGGATATGGCGAAACAGGCAAAAAGATGCTTGCCGCCGGTCATAAACTGCCCATGGGCAGCGGCCTGATCGGCACAGCCGCCGCTACAGGGGAAACTCTTCTGCGTTCGGCTCTTAAAGACGACCCGGACTGGCAGCCCAACCCGCTCCTGCCGGATACGCAGGGTGAAGTTGCCGTGCCCATC
>JACPVD010000025.1 GCA_016191895.1 Chloroflexota bacterium
CACCGACGCTGGACTGCTCAAATAACCAGCGCTTGTAAATAAAAAGGCGGGCGGCTCACCACCGCCCGCCTTACTCTGAAACAACCCACAGTAGGGGCGGGGAAACCCCGCCCAATAGTTACCATAACCCAGCCCTACGGGAAATCATCATGAAACCAACCTCTTCGCAAAAACTAAACACTTGGTCCGCCCGCATGGTCGAATCAACGCTTCAGCGTTATCTACCCAATGATTTCTCCTGGAACTACGACCACGGCTTGCAAGTCTTTGCGATTCAAAAAGCCGCAGAAGCGACTCACGAAACACGGTACACGGTTTTCGTCTCAAACTGGGTTGACCACTTCATTCAACCCGATGGCACCATCCGCACCTACGACATGGAAACCTACAACGTGGACTGGGTCAACTCGGGGAAATTGCTTTTTAGCATCTACGAACGCACAGGCGACGAACGCTATCGCAAAGCCATCGAAACCCTGCGCGAGCAAATGCGCAAACATCCGCGCAACAACGCCAAAGGATTTTGGCACAAGAAAATTTATCCTTTTCAAATGTGGCTCGATGGCATCTACATGGCAGGACCGCTCCTATCGGAATATGCCATGCGTTTCAACGAACCCGAAACGTTCGATGATGTCGTTCATCAAATCACATTAATTGACAAACATACGCGCGACCCCAAAACAGGTCTGCTCTATCACGCATGGGATGAAAGCAAGCAACAACAATGGTGTGACCCCGAAACAGGCTTATCAAAATATTTCTGGGGACGTGCCATCGGCTGGTATGTGATGGCGCTCGTTGATATATTGGATCACATCCCGCAAAATCATCCTGGAAGGTCTCAGCTGGTCACCATACTCGATAGGACCGCTGAAGCAGTTGTCAAAGTCCAGGATGAAGCGACTGGTCTTTGGTATCAGATCCTCGACCTCCCTCAACGCGCAGGCAATTACCTCGAAGCGTCCGCATCCATCATGTTTGTGTATGCGTTTGCCAAGGGCGTCCGCAATGGTTATCTCGCGCAGGATTATCTTTTATCCGCAAGGCGCGGCTATCACGGCACGTTGCAAAATCTGATCAAGATCGATGCGCAGGGTTTGCTCACGCTCGAAAAAGTTTGTGGCGGCGCGGGTCTCGGCGGCGTGCCCTATCGCGACGGCTCGTTCGAATATTACATCAGCGAAAAAATTATTCCCAACGACCCCAAAGGCGTCGGACCATTCATCCTCGCCGCGCTTGAAATGGAAGGGGCAGGCATTACCGAATGACAACGTTCAACGTGCGTGAACACGGCGCGATGGGAAACGGGCAGACTTTAGACTCGCCTGCGATCCAATCCACCATAGACGCCTGCTCCGTGCTGGGAGGTGGCACTGTCTATCTGCCCTCGGGTCAATATCTGACGGGGAGCCTGTTTCTGCGCAACAACATTTCCCTACACTTGGACTCTGGTGCAACTATTCTCGGCAGTGAGAATCCCGACGATTACCCGATCATCCATTCACGTTGGGAAGGCAAACATCAAGACACATACGCACCGTTGATCACGGGGCAAAATTTAAATAATGTTTCTGTGGTTGGTCGCGGCACCATTGACGGACGCGGTGCCAAATGGTGGCAAGCTAAAAAAGATGGCACACTTGCACACCCGCGCCCGCGCCTGATCAGTTTTTCCGATTGCACGAATGTACTTATTGAAGGCATTACTGCCATCAACTCTCCCAGTTGGACGATCAATCCCGTCCACTGCCAGAATGTAATTATTCACGGCATCACCATCATCAACCCCGCCGATTCTCCCAACACCGACGGCATCAACCCTGACTCATGTCGTCTCGTACGCATCTCCGATTGTTACGTCAGCGTCGGCGACGATTGCATCACGATCAAATCAGGCACCGAGCACGAAGCTCCCGACCGTTACGCACCCTGCCGCGATATCACCATCACCAACTGTACTCTCGAACGCGGACATGGCGGCGTGGTCATCGGCAGTGAGATGAGCGGCGGCGTAAAAAATGTCGTCATCTCGAATTGCGTTTTCATCGGCACCGACCGCGGCATCCGCATCAAATCCCGTCGCGGGCGCGGCGGCATCATCGAAGATATCCGCGTCTCGAACCTCATCATGGACGGCGTCCTGTGTCCGTTCACGATGAATCTCTATTATCACATCGGCGTGCGCGGCAACACCGATGTCTCCGATAAAAGCCCGCGTTCGGTGGATGACACAACTCCTCGTTTACGCCGCATCCATTTCAGTCACATCACCGCGCGTGAAGTCAAACATACCGCGGGATTTCTCTACGGGCTGGCAGAGATGCCGCTCGAAGACATCTCCTTCACCGACGTTTCCATCTCCATCTCCGCCGAAGCCGACTCAGGTTACCCCGAAATGGCGGACGACATCCCCAGCATGTCGCAGGCTGGATTTTATATCCGCAACGCCCGCCACTTGAGGCTGGAGCACGTGGAAGTAACGGGGCAAAATGGGAAAGCATTTGATATTGCAGATTCAGACGATGTGAATATCATTAAGTAATTGGTAAACAGTAAAAAATAATCGACCAATTACAATTTACCAGTTACCATTCGTAAATCGTCAATCGCAAATCAAAAATCGTAAATCGTTTTGGAGAATCCAATGAGCAAAATAGTCACCTTCGGCGAGATCATGCTCCGCCTTGCGCCGCCAGGCTTTCAGCGTTTTACCCAGGCTCGGACGTTCGAAGCAATTTACGGCGGGGGAGAGGCGAATGTCGCTGTCTCGCTGGCAAACTATGGAGAGGATGTCGAGTTCGTGACGCGTCTCCCAAAAAATGATCTGGGCGATGCGTGTTTGATGTCCCTGCGTGGATATGGAATCCGCACGGAGCATATCGCACGCGGCGGGGAGCGCATCGGCATTTACTTTCTCGAAACGGGCGCGGCGCAACGTGGAAGTAAAGTCATCTACGACCGCGCCAATTCGAGTTTCGCAACCATTCAAACGGGAACGATTGACTGGAAAAAAGTTTTCGATGGCGCGGACTGGTTCCACTGGACAGGCATCACGCCTGCGGTGTCGCAAGGCTCTGCGGATGTGTGCCGTGAAGCGATTCAAGTTGCGCGTGAAATGGGCATCACAGTTTCGACAGATTTAAACTTCCGCGCCAAATTGTGGAAGTGGGGCAAGTCCGCAGGCGAAGTGATGACCGAACTCGTGGGCATGTGCGATGTGGCGCTCGGCAACGAAGAAGACGCTGAAAAAGTTTTCGGCATCAAAGCGCCCGAAGCCGACGTGACCGCGGGCAAGGTCGAAGCCGATCACTATCGCTTCGTGTGCGAAGAACTCAACAAAAAATCCCCATCGCTCAAAACCATCTCCATCACATTGCGCGGTTCGCTCTCCGCGAGTCACAACACGTGGTCAGGTGTATTGTGGCATCACGGAAAATTTTTCTCCGCGCCCGTCTACAACATCATCCCCATCGTTGACCGCGTCGGTGGCGGAGACTCGTTCATGGGCGGGCTGATCTACGGTCTGCGCAAATACGACGACCCGCAACAAGCCCTCAACTTTGCGGCGGCGGCGGCGTGCCTCAAACACAGCGTCATCGGCGACTTCAACGCCGTCAGCGTAAGCGAAGTCGAAGCGTTGATGGGTGGGGATGCTTC
>JACPVD010000016.1 GCA_016191895.1 Chloroflexota bacterium
AGCGTGATTGCCGCGCCCATGCAGGTGGGTGAGGATATCATCGGCGTTCTCCTTGTCTTTCAACGCGCCACCAACTTCTTCAGCGCGGAAATGCTCAACCTGGTCAAAGCCATCGGCGGGCAGGTGGCGGTGGCGATCAACAACGCGCATCTTTATGAACTGATCCGCGACCAGGCTGAGCGACTCGGTGTCATGCTCCGCAAGGAACAGGAGGAGGCCAGCCGTTCACAAGCCATTCTCGAAGCGGTGGCCGACGGCGTGCTCGTCACCGGGCCCGACAACCGCATTAGTTTCGTAAACTCATCCATCGAACGCATTCTTTCGATCGAAAAATCGCACCTGATGGACAGTTCGCTGGAAGCCTTTGGCGGTTTGTTCGGAAAAGCCGCCGGCGCATGGATGGAAACCGTCCGCCGCTGGTCTGAAGACCCATCCTCCCATCAGCCCGGCGATACCTATGCCGAGCAGTTGGAATTGGAAAATGGGCGCATCGCACTCGTCCACCTTGCGCCGGTGATCCTGCAAAACGACTTCCTCGGCACCGTATCCATCTTCCGCGATATTACCCACGAAGTGGAAGTGGACCGCTTGAAATCGGAATTCGTAGCCACAGTCAGCCATGAACTGCGCACGCCCATGACCGCGATCAAAGGCTACGTGGATATTCTCACCATGGGCGCGGCGGGCGCGCTGGAAGAAAACCAACTGCACTTCCTCGACATCGTTCGCAACAACATCGAGCGTTTGAATATCCTCGTCACAGACCTGCTGGACATCTCGCGCATCGAAGCCGGGCGTGTCACGTTGAATCCGCAATCGGTGAACCTGCGCGAAATCGCCGAGGGTGTCATGGCCGACGCCCTGCGCCGCTCGCAAAACGAGAACAAGCCCATGGCCATCTCGCTCGATGCGCCTCCGAAACTCGACCCGGTCATGGGCGACAGCGACCGCGTGCGGCAGATCATCGACAGCCTTGTGGATAACGCCTTCAACTATACGCCTGTCAACGGTGTGATCCATATCCGCATTCATGAGTTAAATGGCGAAGTGCAGGTGGATGTGAGCGATAACGGTGTGGGTATCGCGCCCGAAGATCAGGAGCGCGTTTTTGACCGCTTCTTCCGTGGCGAACACCCACTGGTACTCGCCACACCCGGAACCGGCCTCGGCCTTCCCATCGTTCGACAATTGGTTGAAATGCACCAGGGACGAATCTGGATGACAAGCACAGGTGTGCCGGGCGAAGGAAGCACGTTCTCCTTTACCCTGCCCATCGTAAATAATGGGATATCTTTTCAGAAAGAAGGGGGAAGTGGTGCGTTTTGAGCGCGCTCAAAATGCACCACGCCCCGATTTATTGAGAAGATACACAATGGAGTTTAAATGGCAAGAATCTTAATAGCAGAAGACGAACCGGATATCCGCGAACTTGTCGCCTTTACCCTGCGTTTTGCGGGACACGAAGTGACAGCCGCCGCCAACGGCGAAGAGGCCCTGCATCAGGCGCAGAAGATCGTCCCCGATATCATCCTGATGGACGTGCGCATGCCGAACATGACCGGCTACGACGCCTGCCGCGCCATGAAACAGGACGCGACCCTCAAGGATATTCCGGTTGTTTTCCTCTCCGCAAAGGGACAGGACTCCGAGATTCAAACCGGGCTGGATGTAGGCGCTGAAGAATACCTGCTTAAACCCTTCGCCCCCGACCAACTGGTGGAACGGGTAAAGGCCATTCTCGGGAAATTTGGCAAGTAGAAAGAATCGATGAGCGCAATTATTATCGACGGTTCGATGGTGCATTACGAGGCATTGGGACGAGGCCGCCCCATTGTCTTTCTGCACGGCTGGGTCGGCTCATGGCGCTATTGGATCAACTCCATGCAAGTCGCATCCACATCGTTCCGCGCCTATGCCATAGACCTCTTCGGTTTTGGCGATACCACCCGCGATCCATTGCGTTACACCCTCGAGCGACAGGCCGATCTCATCAATCGTTTTCTCGAAGAAATGGGCATCGGCAAAGTGGCTCTGGTTGGGCATGGACTCGGCGCGCTGGTCGGCTTTTCATACATAAAGCAATGGCCGAAGACCGTCGACCGCATGATGGCAATCAACTGTCCGTTCGAATATGACTCGGTCAACACGCGAATGATAAATCCAAATATGGGGGATTTGGTGGAATGGCTGGCTGGTCGCGCGCCCGAAGCCGTCTCCGCCCTCGCCGACGCCTCCAAAGCCGACCCGCAGGCTGTTTCCGCTTCGATGGCCGGGCTCCAGGGAAATAACTTTTTCTCCGGCGTCCGCGATTTGGGCGTTCCATGTTTGTTCGTCTACGGGCCGAACGATCCCGCCGTGACCATGCCCACGCAGGAAAGGCTGGATGCCTTCCCAAGCCACATGCACCAGATCAGCCTCGAAGGCACGGGGCATTTCCCCATGGTCGACAACCCCACCCAGTTCAACCGCCTGATGACCGACTTCCTCGCGCTCGATTCGGGCGTAAGCCCGCGCGAACTGCAAATGAAAGAGGAATGGAAACGCAGGGTGCGATAGGTTTGTTTCCTTTCTAAAACTTCCACTTCTTCAAAACATCCAACGCCTTGTAATGCGTTAAATCCAACTGCAACGGCGTGATCGATACATACCCTGCCCGCAGCGCGCCG
The DNA here is from genome assembly GCA_016191895.1 of Chloroflexota bacterium. GTDB lineage: Bacteria > Chloroflexota > Anaerolineae > Anaerolineales > Villigracilaceae > Villigracilis. The sequence goes on from JACPVD010000016.1 coordinate 2,667, forward strand.
AAGTCGGTGCCGGGTTCGTCCACGCCAGTGGGCGCTTCGCCGCCGATCCAGTAATACGGCTTGCCGCGCGGATCAACCCTCTCGTCCAGCGCGTCGCGATAAACACGAAGCCCCTGGCGCGTGATCATATATCCCTTGAGTTTCTTCTCTTTCAAATACGGTACGTTGATGTTTATCACCACGTCTTCGGGCAGTCCATCCGCGATGACTTTCTTCGCAACGCGCCGCGCAACCACCGCCGCAGTGGAATAATCCAACGCGCCTTTGAATCCTTCGGGCGAATCAAGCGAAACCGCGATTCCCTTCACGCCGGCGATGACAGCCTCCATGGCGGCAGTGACGGTCCCCGAATATGTCACGTCATGGCCGAGATTTGCGTTTGGGTTGATCCCTGAAATGACCAGGTCAATTTGTTTTTCGATCAAACCAAGCAAAGGCAATGCCACGCAATCCGAAGGCGCGCCGTCGGACATGAACGCGGGCGTCCCATCCGCAAGCGTGGTCTCGCGCACCCGCAACGGACGCTCCATCGTTTTTACATGCCCCGAAGCCGACCAGTTCTTATCCGGCGCAAACACCGTCACTTTGCCAAGTTTGCGCATCTCTTTTACAAGGGCAAGAAGCCCCGGCGCCTGCACGCCGTCGTCATTGGTTACAAGTATATGCATGAGTCGATTTCCGATTTTGGATTTACGATTTTAGACACCGCACTGGCGGCGCAAGTGTTGCATGATGATTATAATCCCCCCATGCCCCGCCGCCGATCGCTCTCCACTTTCCACTTTCCACTCCCCATTTCTTTCATCCTTCATCTTTCATCCTTTGTTTTTCTCCTTTCCTCCTGCTCTCCCACCCCCATGCCCCCCACGCAAAACACCCTCGCCGCCATCCGCCTCTCCCCACCCGCGCTGATTCAATTTTCCGAAGACCTCTCGCCCCTTAACGAACTTCCCCTCTCTCTTCCAGCGGATTGCGGACTCTACGACATTTTTTCCCCGTCCATTGGCTCGACCCTCGCCGTGGAATTATCCTGCTCGTTCGGCCAATCGGTTCTTTTTCTGGACGTGGAAACGGGTTCCGTCACCCCGGCCTTTCCCGCCGCCGACAGCCACTTCCTCGCGTGGACAGCAGACAGCAAAGCCGTCTTCCTGCGCGTGGACAGCGTTGGTAATTCGCGAATTGTGCGGATAAACATAAAAACCCTGAAAGAGAAATTCATCCCCATCACCGAACTCACCTACGACCTCGCCCCCAAACCCAAAAGTTTCGACTTCACCTTCACCTTCTCGCGCGGATTCGGATTCGGCAGTGAAATCTTCCTTGCACAACGCGATGGCTACGTTGTCGAACTCTTGCATGCCGACCCGCTCAACTACATCTCCTTTGCAAGATGGTCGCCGGATGGAACGCAAATCGCATTCATTAAAATCCCCGATTCGCAAATGCCCTTCACCGTTGGCGGGTTGTGGGTGATGGATGCCAATGGAAGCCACCCGCGCAAACTGGCCGATGCAGACGCCGGTCACGGGTACGCTGCAAACTGGTCGCCGGATGGACGGTTCCTTGCTTTCGTTGTCCGCGAGAATAGGGAGGATGAGTCCGCGAACAATTCCGCTGAAGCATTGATCAGCAATATCTATATCGTGGATGTTATAACCAATGAAATGACGCAAATTACGAATTTCGACGAAGGCCATGTCGAAACCCCGCACTGGTCACCGGATGGAAACAGCCTGTTTTTTGCGAGGGTCTTAAATGGTAGAATGGAATTGCAAACAGTGAGCGCCGGTCGGGTAGGCGATGAGCCGTATCGAGACCCAGCGGAGATCAAAGTCCTTTTTGCAGAACCAGCCTGCTGTTTAAGTTGGATGCGGAAATAAAAATGCAAAAAATCATCTCCATCCTCTCCCTCCTTTTAATCACAGCCTGCGCGGCTCCTGCGGAAAACACGCAAGTGCAACGCCTCGAAGTGGAGACGAGCGCGCCTGTGGAGGGAATGGCTTCGCAGGAGATTCTCGCATCACCGACTCTGGAATTGCCCACAGCCACCGCCGTTATTGAATTGCCAACGGAAACGCCAACTCAAATTCCAACGGCTGGCCCAACGCCCACAGAAACGCCGTTGCCGCCGCTTGAACTGCCAACGCCTTTGGCAAACCCGCCGTCGCTCATGGCCTGGGATGGCGCGCCGACCTACCCCGGCGATTCCAAACCCGATTATCTATTCCGCCTGCGCTACGACCCCGAAATCTGGGCATTGACCACCGACAGTTACGGCTACCCAGCCATCGGTCATCGCGGAATCGAATACTGTGTGATTGCCCCGGCTTTTGGCCGCGGACTTCCATCCAACATGCGCGTGGATCATGATGTGCGCAAACTCGGCGGAATCGAATTCGAGATCAACACCGCGTATCTCAACGGCGTGATGAAGTCTGTCGCCTACATCGGCGGCGACATCAACATCTACACCGGCTTCGAAGTGACCTTCGCCGAAAATCCCGACCTGTGTTTGCGGGAATCTGAATCGGTTTTCGCAACGCTTGGTTCGGTGAACGTTACGCAAGCCACGCCTGTTCCATAATGATAAGTTAAATTGCCACTTTGATCTTGAAAACCATCCCTCACCCCAACTACGACGATTTTTCGCCGGGACGTATTCCCCCTCTCCCGTTGGGAGAGGGCAGGGTGAGGGCGCTTTGTCTCACAAAACGACAATCCACTTGCAAGCATTAACTAGTACATCTTGGCATAAAAGGGTCTTTAGTGATATAGGATAGGGTATTCCTCAGCAGGAGAGACCCAATGCCTATACCGAAAGCACAAGAAGTGACATTGTCGGAGGC
>JACPVD010000017.1 GCA_016191895.1 Chloroflexota bacterium
GCATCCCTGTTTACTTGTTTTCCTCCCCACGCTATAATCCCACACATGATCCTCATCACCGGCGCAACCGGGTTTATCGGACGCACATTGGTTCGCCAGTTATCGTCCATTGGATATCCCATGCGGGCGTTGATCCGCCCTTCGCCGCGGACTCCGCGCCTGCCTAAGGGTGTCCCTGTTGAGGTGGCTGTGGTAAGCCTTGCCGATACGCGCGGCCTGCGCGCGTCGATGCGCGATGTGGATGTGGTCATTCATCTCGCCAGCGCGGAGAATCAGGGAAGCCGCGGCAGCCTATTAACCGCAGACATTCAAGGGACGGAAAATCTCGTCGAAGCGGCGGCAGATGCCGGCGTGAGTCGATTCGTGTATCTCAGTCATATTGGAGCGGCGCCGGCTTCGGGGTATCCCGCATTCAAGGCAAAAGGCCTTGCGGAGGAACACATCCGTAATGGGAATGTGCCTTATACGATTTTGCGCACCTCGCTTGTGTATGGCCCCGAAGATCATTTCACCAACAATCTAGCCGGGTTGATCCACGCGTCGATTGGAATATTCCCCGTCCCATCCGGCAAGCGGACCGTGGTCCAGCCGGTGTGGGTGGAGGACCTGGCGACGTGCATTCTGTGGTCGCTCGATAACAAAGAGACGCTGAATAAAACGTACGAGCTTGGCGGCAATGAATTTTTCACCCTGCAGGAGATCATCGAAACCATCATGGATGCGACTCATCGAAGGCGTTACCTTGTTTCGCTTTCGCCGATCACCTTGCGGGCGATCACGGTCTTCCTCGAAGGCGTCTTTCCAAAGTTCCCCATTTCATCCTTCTGGCTCGACTACTTTGCCGTCAACCGCACCTGTGCCGTCGACTCGATGCCGCGCATCTTCGGCCTGATGCCCGCGCGGTTCACATATCGCCTCGGGTATCTGATTCGCAAACCCTGGTATCAACGCGCATGGGATTTTGTCAAGGAAAGAACCCCAGCCCCGCGAACACGCTAAACTCGACCTGTAACTTGTAACCTTCAACATGTACACCATCCGCCTGATCGAATCACCCGAAGAGATGCGCCTTGTCGAAGAACTGCAACGCGCCGTGTGGCCCGGCTCCGAAACCGACGTGATGCCTCTGCACATGCTCATCACGTCCATACACAATGGCGGGCTTGTGTTTGGCGCGTTCGCTGAAGAAAAAATCATTGGTTTTGTATTTGGTTTCCCCGGTCTCGAGTCCACGCCGGATGGGCCGCGGCCAAAACATTGTTCGCACATGATGGGCGTTCATCCCGACTACCGCGATGACGGGCTTGGTTTTGCGCTCAAACGCGCGCAATGGCAGATGGTTCGCCATCAGGGACTCGATCACATCACGTGGACGTACGATCCACTGCTCAGCCGCAACGCCTATCTCAACATTGCAAAACTCGGCGCGGTCTGCATCACCTATCGCGAGTCGGAATATGGCGAAATGCGCGATGGACTCAACGCCGGCCTGCCCTCCGATCGCTTTCAATTGGATTGGTGGATCAACACACGCCGCGTTGAGCGCAGACTTGGCAATCGTCCACGCCCGACGTTGAAGTTGACCCACGTGGCGCGTTCCGGTCTGCGTCCATTTTATTCGGTTCCTTCTTCGACGTTAGGCCTGCCTCTCCCACCCGAGCATGTTCCTCCCTTTGAAGATCGCCTGCTCCTCGCCGAAATCCCCGGCGATTTCCCCGCCCTCAAATCACAAGACATTTCCCTCGCCCGTGATTGGCGATTCTTCTCCCGCGAACTTTTCGAAACAGCGTTTGCAAAAAATTATATCATCACCGATTTTATCTTCGACAACAGCGACGGAAATCCGCGTGGAATGTATGTGTTGACTCACGGCGAGAGTACGTTGGATGAATTCGAATAACAATGTAGGGGCGCAGCATTGCTGCGCCCCTACTGCATTATTTGCGGACAGATTGAGAGTTGTTGCCCTCATTGCGACTCATCGCTGTCATCCCGATGGGGTGATAGGTTGGCTCGGGGCGATTGACATAGTTCGGTGAAACGGGGGCGGGGCGAGGCTTGGGCGCAGGTCGAGGATAATTTTGGCTGGGCAGGCTTGTCCTGAGCGCGGTCGAAGGGTTTGAGGTCAGAGTGGAAGCGGGGCGGAATGCAGGCTGTGGAGTCGCAACCGGCCGCGGGGATTCCGCCCGATAAACGGGCGGACGTTGGTTCGCATCCGCAAGCGTGAAGAGACGTTCACCCGCCACCGAGAACGTGCCGATGATCAGCACGCGAATCAGCCAGACCATTCCCGCCACGAAAATCGGAACGGCCTTCATCATGAACGCCTGACCGATGAGCGAGCCTCCTTCCGGAGTATGATTGAGAATTGCAACCGAAACGCCCCACCAGGTGAGCATGGCATTGAACCCTGCGGCGAGAAGCCATGCTCCAAAGAGATACCAAACCTCTGAAGGTTCGTCGCGACCTTGTTCGGGGGTGAAGATTCGGGCGATGCCGGCAAAGTCGATTCCGCAAAAGGCGAATGCGAGGATGGTGGCCCATTGAACGCCGGCGAATTCCAAATGGCCGAGCATATCCTGTAACGCGAAGGAAGTGGTGCCGAAGTTGAATACCTCGAACGCCAGCAACGCGCTGACGAGAATGCTCCCGAAAATTGCGCCGCGTTTGAGCGACGCGCTTTTCAGGAAGGGGAGCAGTTTTAGTTGAAGGTTGAGGGAGCGGTTCATGGGATATCTCCTTTTTGGAACCACGAAAATGGATCGACAAGTCAAATATAGAACAAACGTTCTATTAAGTCAAGAGGCGATTCGTTACAGGTTTATGACCTTTCCGCCGGCAGGCCGGCAGGCATTATCAAATTATGGAAGGTGGGTTATAAATATGAAAACAGCCCAGAGGACAGAGCCATGATTTCACGAGATTTATTGAGAATCACCAGCCGTACATTTGCCATCGGCATCGAACGCCTGCCGGGCATCCTGTGCGACGCGACCACGATCGCCTATTTATTATTGAGAGTATCGGATTACCTTGAAGATAACGAAGACATGGGCGTCGACGACAAGGTGGCCTTGCTTAACCTTTGGGTGAATGTCCTGCGCGAACAGGATGCGGTGGAAACGCTCACCGCCCAATTGACCCATGCCAACACCGAAAACCCGGATGCGATCGTGGCGCAACATTCCAAAGAGATATTGCTTCACCTGCATTCCCTGCCCTATGAAGTGCAGGAGATCATCATTCATCATGTGATCAACAGCACACAGGGCATGGCGCGCTGGACAAAACACGGGTCGAATGTAAGCGACGAGAAGGACCTCGACGATTACATGTTCGAGGTGGCCGGGCGCGTGGGGTATCTTGTCACGCAATTGTTTGCATGGTATTCCATCACCATCCGCAACAAGGAAAAGGAAATCATGCCGCTTGCGCGCGAGTTTGGGCTGGGCCTGCAAACGGTCAATGTGATCCGCGGCCTGCGCGAAGATTTCGAGCGCGGCTGGGTGTACGTTCCCCAGAAATTCATGCTGGAGATGGGACTCACAAAAGAGCAACTCTTCGACCCGGCCAACCGCGAACAGGCCTTGAAAGTATTGGACATGATGACCGATAAGGCCGAGCGTCACCTGCGCCATGCCTTGCAGTATGTGAAGTCACTTCCGTGGTGGCAGCATGGGATTCGGCTGGGCTGTATCTTCCCATTGATGTTCGCCATTCGCACGCTTGCCGTCTGCCGCCATAATGCGAAGGTCTTTGAAAGCGAAGCCAAGATGTCTCGCACAGAAGTCAAAAAAATCGTGGCGGATTCGATCTTGTGGGGCTGGTCCAATACCTGGCTGGATCGGTATTATCAGGAATTGAATGTGATTGGGGATTGATCGGTGCGTTTTACAGATCAGAAGCGGACGTTGGGAAATGTCCGCTTTTTTAATTCGATAAAAAGGGGAGGAAAACGGTTTGACACAAGTCGGCGACGGAACTATGATTACTATTATAAAATCCATTGGTTTAGTAGGATTTTCAAAAGGAAGAAGATGAGACTCTCCAAACGTGGCGAATACGGATTGCGGGCGATGATCGTCCTGGCGGAACCCGTCGGGAAAAATTCGATGCCGGTGATTCAGATCAAGGAGATCGCCCAGCGCGAACATATTTCCTCCAAGTTTCTCGAGCAGATTTTGCTTGCGCTCAAGAATACCGGCCTGCTTCAGAGCAAAATGGGAGTCGGCGGCGGGTATTACCTTGCCAGACCCGCAAGCGAGATCACTCTCGGCCAGATCTTCCGCGTGTTGGATGGGCCGGTCGCTCCGATTCGATGCGTCAGCCAGATGGCGTATGAGTCCTGTGGCTGTCCCGATGAAAAGACCTGTGGCCTGCGGCTGGTGATGGGGGATGTGCGCAACGCCATCGCGGATATTCTCGATACCACCACGCTGGCCGACGTTGTCAAAAGGCAGAACTCCGTCCGCAAAAAACCTGGCAAATAAGAATTCGCTCCGCCATCAGCGGGGTGTTTTTTACGCGTCAAAAATCTACTAAATCAATGGGAAATATGGAATTTAATTGCTTGCAACAAGGAGAATAAAAATGGAATCCGCTTTTCTTTTGTATGTGCTGGTGGGGTTTGTGGCGCAGTTGATCGATGGCGCATTGGGCATGGCTTATGGCGTAAGTTCGAACACGTTTCTTCTCAGTTTGGGAATTCCCCCGGCGGCGGCCTCTGCCAGCGTGCATATGGCCGAAGTAGTGACGACGGGTATCTCGGGCCTTACTCACTGGAAGCTGGGCAATGTGGATTGGAAACTTGTCCGCCGTTTGTTGATCCCCGGCGTTATCGGCGGCTTGCTCGGCGCCTACGTGCTGACCTCCCTCGACGGAAACATCATCAAGCCGTATATCGCGTCATACCTTCTAATCATGGGACTCGTCATCATCTATAAGGCATTCACCGCGCAAATGAAGAAGAAGCCGGATGAGTATCACGGTCCGCGCATCAGCCTGCTCGGCCTGTTTGGCGGATTCTGCGACGCGATCGGCGGCGGTGGGTGGGGCCCGGTCGTCACGTCCACGCTGGTGGCGAGAGGCAAGTATCCGCGAGTTACGATCGGCTCGGTGAATTTCACCGAGTTCTTTGTCACGCTTGGGCAATCCATTTTGTTTGTAATCGCATTAAGTTTCGGGGAGTATTGGCAGATCATCCTTGGCCTGCTTCTCGGCGGAGCGATTGCCGCGCCTCTCGCCGCCCTGTTGACCAATAAACTGCCCATCAAAACATTGATGATCATGGTGGGTATTCTGATTGTCCTTCTCAGCATCCGCACGCTTGTTCTGGCGATAAAGTAACTCGCCTTGCGTGAAACGTCCCGCAGGTTCTCGCAAAGCGATCTTGCATTTCGACCAAACCTGCGGGACGGTGTAACACCCGGTAAAGTAAGCCAAAAAAAAGATTTGGGACTATAATCATGCCCTGCCCATGCGAAGGACGGGGCGTAATTTTATTTCCATGATTAACCCTGAAGACAACAAGGCAACCCCCTTTATTCAGCGAACAACCGATTATGAACCGCCGCGCGACCTGAGCCATTTTTTCATTGGCCGGCCTCTCGCTACTGCCGACGCGCCCCATGAGACCATCGGCAAGGGCGTTGGGCTGGCGATCTTCGCCTCCGACGCGCTTTCATCGACCGCGTATGCCACGCAGGAAATCCTTGTTATTCTTGCCGCCGCGGGGACGATTGCCTTTGGGTACGTCTTTCCGATTTCGATCGTCATTATTGCCCTGCTTGCAATTGTTGTCGTATCGTACGAGCAGGTGATTCATGCCTATCCCGACGGCGGTGGCGCATACATCGTGGCCTATGACAACCTGGGAAAAACCCCGGCATTGGTTGCCGCCGCCGCATTATTGATCGATTACATCCTCACGGTCTCGGTCTCGATCTCGTCGGGGGTGGCGCAGATTGTCTCGGCCTATCCGCAATTGTTGGCGTTTCGCGTGCCGATTGCAATCGCATGCGTGGCCTTCATCACCGTTGTTAATTTGCGGGGAGTCCGCGAATCGGGCGCCGCATTTGCCATTCCCAGTTATTTCTTTATTGTGATTATGTTCATTACCATCGCAACCGGCTTGTTTCGCGCTGCATTCGGTTTGCTAGGAACGGTGCCCGATCCGCCGGAATTGGAGCATATCGGCGAAGCCATTCAAGGCATAACGGCCTTTCTTCTTTTACACGCATTTTCCAGCGGTACCGCCGCGTTGACCGGTGTGGAAGCCATCTCAAACGGAATCACCGCATTCAAAGAACCGCGTTCGCGCAATGCTGGCGTCACCCTCATTTGGATGGCGTTCATTCTTGGCTTTCTCTTTCTTGGCATCTCCTATCTGACGCGTGAAATCCATGCCATCCCCTCTGAAACGGAAACGGTCATTTCGCAATTGGCGCGGACTGTTTTTGATGGGCGGGGAATCATGTATATCCTGGTGATTACCGGCACAACGATCATTCTCATCCTTGCCGCCAATACCGCCTTTGCAGGTTTTCCACGTTTGAGCGCCGTGCTTGCCAAGGACGGATTCATGCCCCGCCAGTTGACCTATCGCGGAAGCCGTCTCGTCTATTCCTATGGCATTGTCTTTCTTGCAGGCGCCGCAAGTCTGCTGATCATTATTTTTCAAGCAAGCGTCACGCGGTTGATTCCCCTCTATGCCATTGGCGTCTTCCTCTCCTTCACGCTGGCGCAATCGGGCATGGCGCGCCGCTGGTGGAAATCGGGCCAACTCAAAAATTCGGATGCGCAACCTGAAAAACACAGCCATGCATTGAAATATGAGAAGGGCTGGGCGCTGAAAATGATCAGCAATGGATTTGGCGCGACGTGTACCGCCATTGTCATGGGAGTTTTTGCCGTGACCAAATTCCAGGATGGCGCGTGGATCGTTCTCATTCTGACCCCGATCCTGATCGGCATATTTCTGTTGATTCAACGCCATTACCTCGGCGTTGCCAGCCGTCTCTCACTGGAACATTATGGCGAGCCCCCGCCATATACCGGGCGGCATCGCGTGATCCTTCCTGTCAGCAATATGCATCAGGGAACGCTGGCCGCGCTCCGATACGCGCACATGCTTTCAGACGATGTGACTGCCGTGCATGTATCCATGGACCCGGAAGAAACGCAAAGGGTTCAGAAAAAATGGGGAACGTGGGGGAAAGCCACGCGGCTGGTCATCCTCGATTCGCCGTACCGCCTCTTTCTCGAACCGTTGCTTGGCTATATCGAAGAAATGATCGCCAATCGACAGGCGAACGAAACGATTACCATTGTCGTTCCGCAGTTTGTTCCGTCCAAACGGGTATTCAACGCGCTTCACATGCAAACCGCCGACCTGTTGCGGAAGGAATTGCTTTCCAAACCCGGCGTGGTGATTACAGACGTGCCCTATCAGATCCCATAGGACTGGATAGGAGTCCCGAAGTTCTACTTCGGGACTGTCCGCTCCTTCTATCACTCCACGATTCCATAAAACTGATGTTGTAAAACGCGATTTGTACTATAATCACGCCCGTTTGCTTGAAACGGGATTGTTTCCAGCAAGAAGAGAAAAATGTTAACCCCTGAAAATAATCAAACTGAAATCATGCGGCGCGAAAGCGAATACAAGCCGCCCCGTTCGCTCAGCCATTGGATGATCGGACGGCCTCTTTCGACAGCCGACGCCCCGCACCAAACCATTGGCAAGGCCGTCGGGCTGGCGGTCTTCGCCTCCGATGCGTTGTCGTCCACGGCCTATGCCACACAGGAAATCCTCGGCGTGCTGGCCGCCGCGGGGACGATCGCCTTTGGGTATGTGTTTCCCATTTCGATTGCCATTGTTGTCCTGCTTGGTATTGTCACCATTTCGTACCAGCAGACCATCCACGCCTACCCCGGCGGAGGCGGCGCGTACATTGTCGCCCGGGATAACCTGGGCGAGTTGCCGGCGCAAATGGCCGGCGCCGCCTTGTTGACCGATTACATCCTCACGGTGGCGGTGTCTGTTTCTTCCGGCGTGGCGCAGATCGTATCGGCGTACCCGACCATGGAAGAGTTTCGAGTCGAGATCGCCATCGTGGCGGTATTTCTCATCATGCTGGTCAACCTGCGGGGAGTCAAAGAATCGGGCGCGGCCTTCGCCGTCCCAACGTATTTCTTCATCGCGGTGATGTTCATTACAGTGATTACCGGGTTTGTGCGGTATTTTTCAGGCTCGCTCGGAACCGTGATCGATCCGCCGGAACTGCATATCGCGCACGGCGTTGCGGGCATTTCGGCGTTTTTAATTTTGCACGCCTTTGCCAACGGCACAACCGCATTGACCGGCGTGGAGGCCATCTCGAATGGGATTACCGCGTTCAAAGAACCGCGCAGTCGTAACGCCGGCGTTACCTTGATCTGGATGTCTCTAATTCTTGGAACGCTCTTTCTTGGCATCTCTTATTTAACAGGCCGGATTGGCGGCGTGTTTTCAGAGGAAGAGACCATTATTTCGCAATTGGCGCGCACCATATATGGCGGCAGGGGACTGCCATACCTCGCGGCCATCTGGGGAACGACCGTGATCTTGATCATGGCCGCCAATACCGCCTTTGCCGATTTTCCGCGCCTCGGCGCGCTCGCCGCCAGTGACGGTTTTCTTCCCCGCCAATTGACTTTTCGCGGAAGCCGGCTCGTTTACTCGAATGGCATCATCACGCTTTCCATTATTGCGTCACTGTTGATCATCGCCTTTAACGCCAGCGTCACGCTGTTGATTCCGCTGTATGCCATCGGCGTATTCCTGTCGTTCACCCTTTCGCAATTTGGCATGTCGCTTCGCTGGCGCAAGATCGGAAAACTCAGGGAAGGCGAAGAAATCGTGGAACGCGGCTCGACCTTGCGCTACGATGACAAGTGGAAATCGAAAATGCTTGTGAATGGATTCGGCGCGTTTTGCACCGCGGTCGTCATGATGGTCTTTGCCGTTACCAAATTTCAGGAGGGTGCCTGGATTGTATTAATCCTCACCCCGCTTTTGGTCGCCATCTTTTCGATCATTCACCGCCACTATTCGAACCTTGCAAACAGGCTCTCTCTCGAGAAATTTGAAGGCCTGCCTGCAAGGCATACGCGGCATCGCGTCATCCTGCCTGTGAGCGGCGTACATCAGGGGACGCTCGAGGCCTTGCGATACGCCAGACTCCTTTCGCACGATGTCACCGCCGTTCATATTTCCATCGATCCCACGGAAACGGAAAAAGTGCGCAGGAAATGGGTTTCCTGGGGCGAGGGGACGCGCCTTATCATTCTTGATTCTCCCTACCGCCTCTTTGTCGAGCCGTTGCTGGAGTATCTGGAGGATATTATTGAAAACCGCCAGCCCAATGAGACGATCACGGTCGTTGTGCCCCAGTTCATTCCATCGCAGCGCTGGCATAACGTATTGCACATGCGCACCGCCGATGTCTTGCGAAGCGAACTATTAAACAAACATGGGGTCGTTGTCACCGACGTGCCCTATCACGTGCATGACCTGCACGCAACGCACAAGGAGTAAGTCGTATGAATTTAATTGTTGTTGGATGCGGCCGCGTCGGCGCGGAATTGTCCTACCGCCTGTTCAAGAGCGGTCACCAGGTTGTCATTGTCGATAGCAGCCGCGAATCGTTCAACCGCCTGCACTCGGACTTTCGCGGGCGAACGCTCGAAGGCGAAGGTCTGGCCGAAAACGTGCTCGAACGCGCGGGAATCAAGGAAGCCGACGGCCTGGCCGCCGTCACCAATTCCGATACGCTCAATGCGGTGGTGGCACACACGGCGCGGATTTATTATCACACGCCCATTGTGGTCGCGCGGAATTATGACCCGAACCTTCGCCCTGTGATTGAATCGTTTGGTTTGCAAACGGTCAGTTCCACATTTTGGGGCGCGCAACGGGTGGAGGAATTGCTTACTCATCCATCCCAGCGCATGGTGTATTCCCCCGGCAACGGCGAAGTGGAAGTATATGAGGTCGGCATTCCCGAAGCGTGGAATGGGCGCTCTCTCGGGGAATTAATGGAGCCGCTCAAACAATGCCACGCAGTTGCGGTCACGCAGGCGGGACGTTCCTCCCTGCCGGAGAAAACCTTGATCTTGCAAACCGGCGATTCCATTAGCATCAGCAGCACATTCGACGGCATCAGCGCGCTTACCTCGCGGCTGGCCGGGAAAGCGGAGGCCTGACATGTTTGTTCTCATCGCGGGCGGCGGACGCACCGGCGCCCGGCTGGCAAGCCTGCTTATCAATGAAAAATACAGGGTGCGCCTGATCGAAAACCGCCGCAACCTGCTTGCCCACCTGCATCAGGAATTGCCGACCGAAGCGATCTATGAAGGCAACCCCATCGACCCGACGACCCTTGAAGCGGCCGGCGTTCGCGAGGCGCATGTGCTGGCTTCGGTGACAAGCGACGACTCGATGAACCTGGCGATCAGTTTCATCGCCAAGAAGATGTTCGATGTGCCGCGCACCATTGCGCGGGTCAACAACCCCAACAACGCATGGCTGTTCGACGAAAAATTCCATGTGGATGTGGCGTTGAATACCGCCGACGTCCTTGCGCATTTGATCCAGGAAGAGATGTCGCTGGGCGACATGATGACCCTCTTCAAGATCCGCCGCGGACGCTATGCGGTGGTGGAGGAGAAGGTGCCCCTCGGCGCGAAGGCCATCGGCATCCAACTCAAAGATATGGACCTTGCCGAACATTGTGTCATCGCCGCCATCATCCGCGACGGTGTGATGACGCTCCCTCGAGGTGACAGTACCTTGCGGGAATATGACGAGATCATTGCCGTGGCCAGCCCGGCCGGCGCGCAAAAACTTTCCGAATTGCTTGCCGACCCCGCCCACCCCGAACGCAACGGCGGCAGGAAGATATAAACAGGGTTGGGGCGCGGGGTGTTTTGAGCGCGTGAAGCGCGCTCAAAACACCCCGCACGTTTGCAGGCGGGGGCGGGTAAAATTATTTCCATTCCGGTTGTCGAGTGATTATGGCGAAACAATTCCACTACACTTGGACGTGGGAACTTGTCTCACCCCCCGAGGCGCTCTGGCCGCTCGTATCCGACACCAACCGCTTCAACTGCGACACCGGCCTGCCGCCAATGATTCTCCTTGGTATTGCAAAAGGGGTCAGGCGCGTCAAATTCAAAGTCCCGCTTGTTCATGTGGAATGGGAGGAGGAACCGTTCGAGTGGGTATACCCCTATCGCTTTGGAGTATTGCGCCGATACAAAACAGGCCCATTGAAGGAAATGCGAGTGGATGTCCGCATGGAGCGGGTCGGGAACTCGCGCACCCGCCTGGTCTATGATGTGCATGTCGCCGGGCGCAACCTGCTTGGGGATATCTTGATTCCGCTTGGCATTGGGTTTGTCAGTGCAAAACGATTCGGGACTGCCTTCCAGAAATATGACCGTCTTGTTTCGAGCGGCGAACAGGTTTTCGGGACGAAGGGCGGCGGTCATCTCTCGACTTCGAGCCGCGACAACTTAAAGAAGCGAATCGCCCCGTTGACTGATTCCGGCGTCGACCGCGTAATCCTCGACCGCCTGCTAGAATTCCTCAACCGCGCCGACGACATCTCCATTCAACAAATCCGCCCCTATACGCTTGCCGATCAGTGGAACCTGCCCCGTCGCGCCGTGCTCGAAGCCTTTTTACGCGCCACGCGCATTGGAATCCTCGACATGTATTGGGATGTTATCTGCCCCGCATGTCAAAATGTAACCGACGACGTTTCAGCCCTGAACGAATTGA
>JACPVD010000007.1 GCA_016191895.1 Chloroflexota bacterium
GGTATGTTTACGTGGTACTTGTATACGTATTACGTGTGTACATTCTTACGCCATCGTCAACGCCATCACAGCCTTTTGCGCGTGGAGTCGATTCTCGGCTTCGTCGAATACAACGGATTGCGGGCCGTCCAATACACTGGAGGTGACTTCAACGTCGCGGTCAGCGGGAAGCGGATGCATGTAGATCGCGCCTTCGTTGGCAACCTTGAGTTTCGCATCGTCCATCAGCCAGTTCTTATAGGAGTCCTGGAGTTTCTTGCCTTCGGTTTTGTCGGTGGTCGTGAGCAGGGGTCCCCACGATTTGGCGTAGATTACATCCGCGCCTTTGCAGGCTTCGGTCATGCCGTCTTTGGAGTCGATGATCTCGAACGCGGTGCCGGCCTTTTTCGCTTCATCCTTTGCCTGCTGGACGATATCCGGCATGAGCGGAAACTCCGGCGGATAGGCAAGGGTTACATCCATGCCAAAGCGGGGCATTTGCAATATCAGCGATTGTGGGACGGAAATCGGTTTGAGATACGAAGCCGCATACGCCCACGAGACGACGATCTTCTTCCTGCGCAGGTCTTTGCCTTTCTTTTCCATGATGGTCATTAAATCGGCAAGGCACTGAAAGGGATGATACACGTCGCATTGCATGTTCAAAACAGGCGCGCGCGAGTTTTTTGCAACCGCATTCAAGTATTGATTGCCGTCTCCATAGTCGCAGTGACGAATCGCAATGCCGTCGAAGTAGCGGCCAAATATCTCGCCGATCTCGACAGGCGTATCACCGTGCGAGATTTGGGTGGTATTACTGTCGATAAACGCGCCATGGCCGCCGAGCTGCGCCATGCCGGCTTCGAACGATCCGCGCGTGCGGGTGGACGAGAAGAAGAACAGCATCGCCAGTACCTTGTCGCGCAAGTAGGGATGCGGCTCGCCGAGGGCGCGTTTGCGCTTCAAGTCCCAGGCTACTTCCAATACGGTCTCGACTTCCTCTTTAGTGAAATCGAGATCACCGATAAAGTCTCGTCCGCGAAAGTTTGTTTGCATGAGTTTTTCTCCTGATTGTTTGATATCCAAATGGTTTTTCGCCATCGGGGTTCTAATTATGAGTTGATTTCCGCGTACAAGGCCTCGAAACGCCCCAGAATATCCGGGGTTTCGAGCGCCTCCGCAAACTCCTTAAGCCATCTGCGGATGTATCCGGTATCAAGATTCCCTTTTTGGCGAAGCAGGATGGAAGATACATCAGTCCAATCTTTGTCGCGGTTTGCAATTGCCTTGTGAATAATAAAATCCTCCGCGGTGCAAACGCGCACGGGCATGCCCATAATTTCCGCCATAACCGCGCGTTGAATCGCCTTTTTTTCATAATCAAATATACTCACCAGAATATCCGCCGCGACATTTGGGGAAGCCCAGATATGAACCACATGCGGGCTCTTTTTGTGGGCTGGAATATTCGAAGGACGCTCCTGAAAATGATCGAGCACCAATTTTCGAAATTCGGAAATGGGCATGTCAACACTGACCTTGAAATCAACGTCATGCGTAACCCTCATTTCACCCCATACGGAAATGGACAATCCGCCAATTAACATGTATGGAATATCGTTCCTCTCGAAAAAGAGAATAATATCCCGCATCGAATCAGGGTTGTTGAACATTTTTCAACCTTTCTGCAAGTCGTTTCCACTTTTGTTCCATTTCAAGATGAAACTGCTCCCAGCTTTCCTCCAACTCCGGTGGGACAGCAGTCGAGCCTGCCAAAGAGGTCGCCAATTGACAGATGGCAAAATATTTACGAACGCTTTCTTCGACGGTCTCATTTGCCAAACGCGCCTTCAATTCCCCGCGCTCCCATTCGTTATCGAGGTCGTATGCGGCCTTCCATGCCTTCGCGGATTCCTTTGTGATCTTCATACCTGCTCCAATGGGCGATTACCTTCGCACCCGCAGAACTTCGCCGCGGATAAATTTGCCGTCGGTCCAAAACAGCCTCGCGCCTTCGCAGTAATCCACAGCATCACCCCATGGACTGAAGTTCATTTCGGGCAGACAGGCAGAAACTCCCAGTTCCAACACCCCGCCGTGATTGACCACCAATGCAGAGCGTTCCTCCGAAATGTACTTCATAATATGCTCATACACCTTCATCAATTGATGCGCATATTTTCCAGCCGGGCCTTTCCGCTTTACAGTCTCCGCATATTGCGCAAAGGATAACGGCCAGGGCGCTTCCACCATTACTTCATCGCCAAACGAACTCATTAATTCGTTCTGTTCATCGACGGCAAATCCCATGGCGATTGCTGTCTCGAACGCGCGCGGGTGCGTGGAGGTAACCACGCGGTCAAAAGGACCGAGACCCTCGCCGACCAAACGCGCAAGGGTAACTCCCAATTGATTCAAATGCGGCGCAGGGTCATCGCGCCTTGAATGGCGGCGGATCTCAAGAATCTTCATTCGATAAGACTCGGCAAAATGGCGTAAAACTCCGTCGCTTTGACCATATCATCCAGCGACACCGAATCGCGAACGGTGTGGGCTGTTTCCTCGTCACCGGGACCAAACCCAATCGAAGGGATGCCCGCCTTGCCGGCCCAATAGATTCCGTTCGTGGAGAAATTCCATTTTCCGCTGGGAGCGTCCTTGAGGCCGATCCGTTTTCTCGCCTCCTGCCCCGCCTGCACAAGCGAATGCGACTCTTCCAATGCCCACGCGGGGAAGTATTTGTCGACAGGGAAGATAAAGCCGGTGTAGGAGGGTTCTTCATAGAAAAGTTCATCCACTTTCACCGTGTCTTTGAATTCGGCGGGAATTAAATCCTCCACCTGCTTCTTCACGCCTTCCTTCGTCTCACCAAAGGTCATGCGCCTGTCTATGAAAATGACGGCTTCATCGGGAACGGCATTCAGCGACGGCGTTTTCACATGCATATCGCTGACCGTGATCTTTCCGTGTCCTAAAAAATCATGATCGCCGAGTTGAGGCTCGAGATCGCGGATGCCGGCAATGATCGGCAGCAATTTATAAATGGCATTATCGCCAAGATGGTTGCTCGCCGCGTGCGCCGACCGTCCCTTCGACGTCACCTTCATTTCAAGCCGTCCCTTGTGGCCGCGATACACATTCATCTTTGTCGGCTCGCCGATCACAACAAAATCAGGTTTTATTTTTGGGTCAACTTCGACAAAAGTGTTGGGGGCGATGCCGTCACATTCCTCTTCCATATTGCCAAAACAATAGGCCGTCCACCCGTCCAGCAACCCCAGGTCACGCGCAATGGCAAGTCCATACACCATGCCGGGCGTGCTGTTTTTCTCATCACATGCGCCACGCGCATACAAAACGCCGTCCTCGATTTTGCCCTTGAAAGGGTCCCATTCCCATGCGGACGGGTCCCCAACGCCAACGGTGTCGATGTGCGTATCAAAAACGATCACCTTTTTCCCATTGCCGATGCGCCCAATGGTATTGCCCATCTTGTCGAAGCGAACTTCGTCGTAGCCGAGTTTTTTCATCTCAGCCTGAATACGCTCGCCGACAGGGCCGATTCTGGACTCCATCGAAGGAATGGCGCAAATTTCGCGCATGAAGTTGATGATATCTTCGCGCTTTTCGGCAACGCGTTTTTGAATTTCATTTACTTTATCATTCATGATCTTCTCCTGATTCTCCATGTCCTTAATTCCTCGTACCGCAACGTTTACGTTGCGAGCGCCCAGGCAGCAGATTGAGTGAACCACGATTACCAGTACATTGCTGGAAGCCATCAGTCCGCTTGAGGCGAAGGTAGAAAATGGCAGACTAAAGTCTGCACTACGATTTAACCCCTCCCCACCCGGCGCAGGATGTGGAAATTGAAATATCCGGGGATGAAATACGTCAGCGAGTAATCGACAATACGATCATCCTCATCGAACAACTGCGAATGGAAATGCAGGAGCACGTCGCCGCGTTGGATCTCGAGAGACTTGGCAACGTCCGCGGTTGCGTCGATGGCAGTGACATGCGCGCGGGAACTCTTAAGCGGGTCACCGCGATCCAGCAAAAAGTGGAGAACGGAACCGTGAAAATCCGCAGGCAAATCTTCAGGACGCAGAATTGCCTGCGGCAGGACGTCCACAAGATAGGCCACCGGGCGGCCATCGGTGCGCACCACGCGTCGCACGCGGGTCAGCGGGGTATCCACAGGGACGTTCAGCGTGGCCGCGGCTTCGTCATCCGCCGGCATCGACTCGATTCTCAAATCGCTCAACGATACCTCAAGACCCAATCGTTTCGCCATGGTCTCGAGGCTTTCCAAAACTTCCAGCCCGCTTTCGAGCGCGCGCACCTTTCCCACCACATACGTGCCCGACCCCTGGCGGCGGCGGATCAATCCCTGCGTTTCGAACATGCGCATGGCCTCGCGCAAAGTTGCGCGCGACACGCCCAGTTGCTTCGAAAGTTCGGGTTCGGATAACAAGCGCTGGCCGGCGGGCGTGCGCGCTATCAACTCGGCCAGATCGGCCTGCAAGCGTTGAAAAGGAAAAGGAAAATTCGACATGGCTCCTCAATCATCCAGCACGGATATAAGATCAAAATTCGTCACATCCACGAGTCCCTTGTCCGAAATTCGCAACTCGGGGATGACCACCAATCCCAGCAAACTCAACTGCATATTGGGATTGTTCAACGCACAACCGCATTCCATAAAACCCTTCAACACAGTCGCGGCCTTTCGCGCAACAACCTCCGCACGCTCCACCGACATCAACCCCGCAATCTGCAACTCCACCTGCCCGATCACCTTTCCATCTTTCACAACGATCTGGCCGCCGCCGGCTTTCGCCAGTTCATTCGCCGCGATCGCCATGCAATCGTCGTCCGTGCCGGCCACGATCATATGATGGCTGTCATGCGCCACCGTCGATCCGATCGCGCATTTTGCTTTAAACCCAAACCCGCTCACCAACCCAACCTTGACTCCGCCCGTGGCGCGATGCCGTTCCACCAGCGCGATCTTCGCAAGGTCGCGTTTCAAATCCACGCGGACTTCGCCGTTATCGGCCCTGACCTGCTCCCGCAGATGTTTCGTCGGCGCCTGATTCTCGATCACGCCGATCACATGCGCATCCACAATCGACCCGTGACCTGCCCTCGTCCGAAGGACAAAGTCCTCTCCTTTGAGGTTCCTCTTCAAACGCACCGAGCGGCTGGCCCACTTCGGATATTTGACCGATGGAAGTTTTACCTGCCACTCGCCGCCCTCCACAATGACCTGCCCGCGGGCAATCACCACATCGGCTTTGAAATTCATCAAGTCCTTCACCAGGAGCACGTCTGCCCAGCGGCCGGGGGCGATCATGCCCATTTCCTTCGACAACCCAAAATGTTCGGCCGCGTTGATCGTCATCATCTGCAGGGCGGTCATCGGGTCCAATCCCTCATCGATGGCATGACGAAGAACCCGATCCATGTGACCATCCTGTGTGAGCGTTTCGGCGTGAGAGTCATCGGTGCATAAGATGAAGCGACGCGAATCCATTTTCTTTTCGGTAATGGCTTTGACTTGCGAAGCCACATCATGCCAGGCCGAACCATAACGAAGCATGGCCTTCATTCCCTGGCGAACCCGCGCCACCGCGTCTTCGAGGCGCGCGCCTTCGTGATCGTCCTCCGCGCCGCCGGCGGCGTACCCATGAAACGGCAGGCCGAGATCGGGAGAGGCATAATGCCCGCCGACAGTTTTCCCCGCATCATGCGCGACGGACATTTCATCGAGCATCTTTTTATCGCCCATGAATACGCCGGGAAAGTTCATCATCTCACCGAGACCGATGATGCCTTTCCATTTCATTGCTTCGGCCACTTCTTTTGGACCGATGGATGAACCGGGCGTCTCGAGCCCCGGCGCCGACGGAACGCATGAAGGCATTTGCACCCAGACATGGATGGGCTGTTTTTGTGCTTCGTCTACCATTAACTTCCCGCCTTTGAGGCCAA
>JACPVD010000008.1 GCA_016191895.1 Chloroflexota bacterium
GATACAGGCATCGCCGCTTCAACGCTTCGGATAATTCGCGGGTATTGTTCGATGTGAGGATTACAAACGGACGATGCTTCGCCTCCAACGTTCCCAATTCTGGCACGCTTACCTGAAAGTCGCTCAACACTTCGAGCAGAAAGGCTTCGAACTCGGCGTCGGCGCGGTCGATTTCATCAATCAGCAAGACGGTTGGCTGTTCGCTGAGAATCGCTTTCAATAACGGACGTTGCAGGAGAAATCTTTCAGAGAAGAACACGTCTTCCTCTTTAGCGAGGCGGTCGGCGGCTTCGGTCAATGATTCGGCTTTACCGAGAGTGTCGTTCAACTTGTCGCGCAGTAATTGCGTGTATAGCAGTTGTTTTGAATATTCCCACTCGTACAACGCCTTTGATTCGTCCAGCCCTTCATAACATTGCAGGCGGATTAACTCGCGTCCCGTTGCACCGGCAATGGCTTTTGCCAATTCGGTTTTACCCACGCCTGCGGGACCCTCCGTCAGGAGCGGCTTGCCCAGTTTTTGCGCGAGATACACAATTGTTGAGATCTCGTCCGAGGCGATGTATTTCTGTTTGTTGAGTTCGGATTTGACAGTTTGGGTGGAGTCAAAGATGGATGGCATTATTTTTGTCCTTTGGGCGGGGCAGGTTGAAAACCTGTCCTACGGTACGCCATAAAACGCCTTGTGAAATTCGGCCTTTCCCGCAGGCACATCCTCATAAAATGGAAATGCCATGAAATATTCCGGAGCGGGCGCGCCTTCATAAAATAATTGCGGATAGGACATGAACCCGAAACGCCGATAATAGACGGGGCTTCCTTCGAGCGCACAGCCCTTTGCGCCCATTGCGTGGATTCTCGCGAGCCCGTCGTGAATCAATGCCGAGCCGATGCCTTGTTTTTGAAATTCAGGCAAAACCGAAATCGGCCCCAGGCCATGCCAGCCCTGATCTCTTCCGTCGATCATCACGACTGAAAACGTAACATGCCCGGCGATCTTTCCGTTCATTTCAGCGACCAGTGAAAGGGATAATGCGCCTGCATCCCGCAGACGCTCGATGATGAGGTGTTCCGTCCCGTCGCTGTAGGGCCGACCTGCGAAGGCAAGCATGGTTACATTGCGGATCGCTTCTTCATCGGCGGGCGTTTCCGGGCGTATCACCGGCGCAATCATGGTTTTATTTTACTGCCAAATCAACTTTGATGTTACCATTGCGTAAATCATCGGGCGGTCTTTTTTGCGCGGTAACGCAGATCCGCTTCCAGGGAGATCCGCTTTTTCGGAGGCCGGCAGGCAACGGGTCGACCGGATGCGGGTTTTCATCCAAAAGAGGCCATTCAATTTTGTAGAGCGTTTGCGCTTTGCCGCAGCCTTTACTCTCTGGTGTATACTCTTTAAAATCGTATCCTCTCAATCAATCCAATCGGGGTGCGGGGTGTTTTGAGCGCGCAAAGTGCGCTCAAAACACCCCGCCTCCCTCCTTCTTTTTGAAAAGATGCCTGAAATATGATGATAGCATTGTAAAATTCGGGCCAAAAGCGAATCTGTAGTGAAATAGTCTCCACATCAAGGACCGTATCGATGAGCGTTGCGGACGATATGAGCGTCAATCTGGCTGAGTTGGGCTTGCCGCTAAAAATGGGCGACAGGCCTTTTGGCGTGGGTAAAAAGGGCGCTCACCTAAATCGCACGAAGGGCTCTGTTGTTCGCTCCACAGTGTTGTACATGCTTGAAAGCATTCAGGCGCGCGTCACGGAACAGGCGCGAAAAGAATCGCGCACCGCCCGCATTGGTCGTGTGCGCGAAGAGGCCGGCAAAGCGCTGGTGGGCGCGTTGAATTCCGCAATCGAAGATTCCAATTACCACGTGACAATGGAATACCTTTTGAACGAAGCCAACAGTTATTCGGTGGAGTTCGACGTGTACCTGAGTCACATCAGCGCGAAACTTTCCGGCGACCCCGATTTTCATTTTCATCGCGGCATGCGCGGCATCCCGGATTCGATCGCTTTTTTTGTACGGCCTCTTTCGATCAGCCAGGTATATAACCTGTTGCCGCGCCTGAGCGCGAAGGTGGCCGATACCGATATTCGTGTGGCGGGTGTCTCTTCCGATTCGGCGGTGATCCAATGGTGGGCGGGGCGTGATTTTGCATCCCTGCCGGCGGAGATCCATCCCATTTTTATCGATTACACCTGCAAGTATATTCAGGGCGTGCTGGGACAAATACCGGTGACAATGCGCAATATGCCCCGCGCCGGTATCAGGGAACGCAAATGCCTGACTCGCGGCGATGAATGTTGCGAATGGGAATTCAGTTGGGACGTTTCGCACCAGGGATTCTTCGGCCTTTGGAGGGCTTCCAAACAATCGATGACGCAGCCTTTCACGCCGACAACGGATTCTGTCCGAGAGGAGGTGGCCTCCCTGTTGCAGATCGACCTCGAAGCCGAGCGCAACCTGCCGCCGTTGCCGCCGCGCATGACGAGGATTCCGTTTGGGTTCGATGAAAAAGGAAATTTGATCAAGCAATCGCGCAGTTCGAGTATTTTGGGCGCGGTGGAACAGTTGAAAATTTCCGTGGCCGAAAATGCAAAGCGCGCCCTTGCGGATAACCTTTCGGCGCATGAGCGCGAACAACAGATCGAAGCCGCGAAACAAAAGGCTGTTGCAAGGCTGGTGGAGAAGTTGAATCAGGCCGTTCCGGATGAGCGCTATTATCTTACGCCGGAATCCATCCACGATAAGAATCGCTATTATTCCTACGAATTCAGCCTTTTTATCAACGAATACGCCGCGGAAATTTCGGAAGACCCGCATTTCTTTTTCCGCCGCGGGGCAAAGAGCATTCCGCCCTCGATGCTCTCGCTTATCCGCCCGCTCTCCTTATCCTACGCCTACAGCATTTTGCCGCGTTTCAGTTCCAAGCAATCGGACGCGGATATCCGCGTCAGCGATCACGGACGAAATTTCGCACATATTCAATGGTATGGAAAGGCGCAGGCAGACAAGATTCCAGAGGAGGAACGCCTGCGCTACATTCGCATGTCGTGCCGGGCGTATCAGGGCGTGTTTGCCGTCATTCCGCAATTACATTCCGGCCTGCCCTTTGCGCATGTGGAGGAGATCAAATGCCAGTTGCATGGCGATGAATATTGCGAGTGGCGCCTGACCTGGGACGCTTCTGGAAGAAGCGATGCGATTTCCACAGAGGCTTCACAGGCCGCCGCGAGCCGCGGCGATATCGCCGGGTATCCCTATTCCATTCCCGAATCAGAATTGCCCGGCCTGCGCGAAGAAGTCGATTTGGGCGAAATGCCCCACTACATGCGAGGCCGTCCCTATGGCCAGACCGAATCCGGCGAAACCATCGACCACGTGCGCGGTTCACTGGTGATTTCCGCCATCGAACAGTTTTACGAATCAGTGGGGAGACGGATCGAATCGACCCTGCCCTCTGAACTCGACGGCAAAGAGCGCGAAGAGCAAATCGCAAAAGCCAAAGAGGACGCCTTCGATATCCTGCTTCACCGCCTCAACGACGCCATTCCCGACGCGCGCTATTCCGTTACGCGCGAAAGTCTGCTCAATCCGAACAGCGTTTACTCCCACGAATTCAACATCTTTCTGAATGTATTTGCCCAGGAGATCAGCCAGGACCCGAACTTCTATTTCTATCGCGGATTCAAGAGCGTGCCCCCGGTGCTGGTGGCGATGATTCGGCCGCTTCCCATCAAACAGATCTATAACTTAATTCCCCGCCTCACCGCCAAAGTGGTGGATGACGACGTGCGCGTGGCGGGCGTTTCCGAAAACCGCGCGGTGATTCAGTGGTATCCCGCAAACCATTTGGAGCGTCTCCCCGCGGCAGTGCATAAGCGCGATATATATGGAATTTGCCGTGTATATCAGGGGGCGTACGCAAGCATTCCGCTTGTTCATTCCAAATTGCCGCCGGCGCAGGTGCGGGAATTGCGCTGCGCTCTCGACGGTCACGAGTGCTGCGAATGGGAATTTGTCTGGGAGAAACCCGCCGCTTCGTCATTCCCCATCGCCAACCTGTTGTCGCGCGTTTCGCCGATGGTGAAGCAGTTGACCGTAATCGCCGGCGCCGTTGCATTGAGCGTTGCGGTGCTGGTATATATGATGGGCGGTTTTGCCGATTATGCGTACATTCCGCACATGCTGTTATTCGGCATGATGGTGGCGGTTGTGTTCATGTGGCTTCGCATCCAGACCGACCAGCAGGAACGCGCCCGCCTGCAGGGCCTTTTGCTCGAACAACGCGACAAATCGGAGGAGCAATACGACGCGCTCCAGCAATCCAACGCGCAGTTGCAGTTGTCGAATGTGGCCCTGCAGCAAAAGGTCTCCGAAGTGATGACGCTCTACGAAGTGGGCATTGCCTTAAGCGCCACCTTTGATACGTCTGAGATTCTTGAAAAAAGTTTGAGAGCCGTCACCACGCACCTGCATATGGATCGCGGCATGATCATGCTGGCCGATGAATCCGCGCAATTGCTGAAATACGCCCACTCGCGCGGGTTTGAAACGGAAATGGTCGAAGCCTTGAATCGCATGGACCTCTCCCTCGACCCCGAAAGAGGCTCGCTCTTTCCGCAGATCATGCGCTCGGGCAAGGCCACCCTCCTGCGCGACACGGACGAAGTATTGAGCGCCCGCGCGCGGCGATACTTCAAACTCGTGCATATTCATTCCCTGCTGGCTGTGCCCCTGCTGACAAAAGGAAAGCAGATCGGCATTCTGGTGGTCGATAACGGAATCACCGGACGCCCGATTTCTGAAAGCATCTACGACCTGCTCTTCACCATCGGCACGCAGATCGCCAGCGCGGTGGATGGGGCGCAGCTTTATGAAACGCTCGAACGCCGCGTGCAGGAACGCACCCGCGAAGCCGAAGAAGCCCGCGATTTGGCGGAGGCCGCCAACCGCGCCAAATCCACATTCCTTGCAAGCATGAGTCATGAAATCCGTACGCCGATGAACGGCATCATCGGCATGACCGGCCTGCTCTTCGATACGCCGCTCACGCCCGAACAACGCGATTATGCCGAAACCATTCGCAACAGCGGCGACGCCTTGCTAATGATCATCAACGATATCCTCGACTTCTCCAAGATCGAAGCCGGCAAAATGGACATGGAGCGCCAGCCCTTCGACCTGCGCGAATGCGTCGAAAGCGCGGCAGATCTACTGGCCTATCGTGCCAGTGAAAAGAATCTCGAAATGGGCGTGTTGATCGAATCCAACGTCCCGCGCGGAATCATTGGGGATGTCACCCGCTTGCGGCAGGTGCTGGTGAACTTGTTGAGTAACGCCGTCAAATTCACGGAGAGGGGGGAAATCTTTGTCGAAGTTGCGCATGATTCAGCGCGGTTGGATGCGCCGCTTTTGCATTTCAAAGTCCGCGATACGGGCATCGGCATTCCCGCCGACCGCACCGAAAGCATCTTCCATTCCTTCTCACAAGTGGATGCCTCCACCTCACGCAAATACGGCGGCACCGGGCTGGGCCTTGCCATCAGCCAGCGACTCGCGGAATTGATGGGCGGCAGGATGTGGGTGGAGAGCGTGGCGGGAAGCGGATCGACATTCCACTTTACGATCCTTGCCCCGCCGACGACGATTCCGCACGCCCGGAGCATTGTCTCCCTGCCGCATTTGACTGGCAAACGAATCATGCTCGTGGACGATAACCTGACCAACCGCCGCATCCTGATTCAGCAGGCCGAAAATTGGGGCATGCTTCCAACAGCCTGTTCGACCCCATACGACGCCTTGAACGCGATCAAACAGGGCTTGCGATTCGACCTGGCTGTGCTGGATATGCACATGCCCGGCATGGACGGCCTGACCCTGGCGCGGGAAATTCGCCGCGCAGAATCGACGGGCGACCCCATGCCGATGATCATGCTCACGTCGCTGGGCTGGCGCGATACGGTGGATTCCTCCGACTTCGCATCCTTCCTGACGAAGCCGGTCAAGCAATCGAATTTATATAATGCCATCGTTGAGGCGCTGGCGATCGCGAAGCCCCGGCCCGATCATGCCGCGACAATTGACGAGCATCGTTTTGATTCGGACATGTCTGCCCGCATTCCATTGCGGATTTTGCTCGCCGAAGATAATGCGGTGAATCAGAAACTGGCGTTGCGCCTTTTGGAGCGCATGGGCTACCGCGCCGATGTGGCAGGCAACGGCCTCGAAGTCTTGCAGGCCATGGACCGGCAGACCTACGATCTGATCTTTATGGACGTGCAAATGCCCGAGATGGACGGTTTGCAAGCCACGCGCCAGATACGGGCGAAGTATCCCTCTGCGCGCCAGCCGCGCATTGTCGCCATGACCGCCAATGCCATGCAGGGCGACCGTGAAATGTGCCTCGAAGCCGGCATGGATGATTACCTGAGCAAGCCGATCCAGGTGAAAGATTTGCAGTTTGCGCTGGAGCGGGTTGCAAAATGGAGGCAGGGGTAATTGGCCGCGCGTCCTCAAACTTCCCTTGTTCCTTCCGGTAAAGTGAAACCCTCGCCGGATTCCTATCGCCTGCCGCCGCAAATGTATGGCAGGCCGTTTGGCCTGGATGAATCCGGTAAAAGTGTCGGACGCACCAAAGGCACCATCATCAGTATGACCTGGAAATACATGCTGGAACAGGTGGCAAACCGCGTACCATCGGATTTGTCCGCGTCGGAACGGAAGGCTGCGATTCGCAAGGCGCAGGAAGAGGCCGCCGCCGAGTGTGTCCGCCGTTTGAATGAAGTAATTGGCGATCCGCGCTATCATGTCACAGCCGAATACCTGCTTAATGAGGGCAATGTCTATTCGGTGGAGTTCGATCTTTACTTTGCCGAGGTCGCGCGCGAGTTATCGGGAGAATCCTTCGAAACCTTCCATTTCAATCGCGCCACGAAAAGCGTTCCTGAGGCTGTTGCGATCCTTGCCCGCCCATTGCCACTTAAACAGGTCTACAACCTGCTTCCACGGTTTGCCGCAAAATTTGCCGATACCGATTTTCGGGTGATACAGGTTCAACCCAATTCGGCGGTGATTCAATGGCGTTGTGAAAAGGAATTGGCCATTCTCCCGCGCGAGGAACGCGATGTTTTTGTCCATGAGAGTTGCCTTTTTGTGCAGGGGACGCTCTCTCATATCCCCGTGATTCTGTCCGGCGATGCGCCGGCGCTGGTCATCGAGCATAAATGCCAGTTGTGGGGCGATGAATGTTGCGAGTATGAATTCATCTGGCAACAGGAACAAAAAGGATTTTGGAAGAGGATGTTTGGCGCGAAACGCGGCGGATATGACGCGAGTCCCCCCGTTGACTCTTTTGCCGCGGAAGCCGCGCCGCCCGCAATCATCGATCCAGTATTGCTTGCCGCAATCAACGATCCGTCGCATCGCCCATTACCGCCGCGCATGGTCTTTCGTCCGTTTGGGGCGGACGAAAATGGAAAGCCGATCAAGGATGTGGACGGCGCGGCAATGCGGACTGTGATCGAAGAAATGAAGGAATGTGTGGCGCGCAACACCATGCTCGCCTTTCCCGCTGATCTGCCCGCCACCCTGCGCGATACAAAAATTGCGGAAGCCCAGCGCAACGCATTGGATGAAATGGTAAGCCGTTTGAACGCGGCTGTTCCCGATCGCGCATATCATGTAACGCTCGAAGACCTCATGCGCAACGGCAATTCCTTCTCCACAGAGTACAGCACGTTCTTTGCAAATATCTGCGCCGAACTATCCGGCGACCGGAAATTCGATTTCAACCGTGGGAAGAAATCCGCTTACGTGGCCCCCTGGCTGGTTCGTCCCTTGTCCATGCGGCAGACGTACACCCTTATGCCGAAGTTGGTCGGCATGTTCTTCAAATCCGACTTGCGCACGGTTCGGGTCACGGCAAACAGCGCGGTCTTGCAATGGCGCGTGGGCGATCATCTCACCCGCCTGCCGAAGGAATTGCACGCCCGTTATCAATATGATGTCTGCCAGGTGCTACAGGGCGTATTCAGTGAAATGCCCCGCGTGCATTCCAACCTGGAGCCGGCCTCCATACGCGAGATCAAATGCCAGGCGCGCGGTGACGAGTGCTGTGAATGGGAATTTACCTGGCAAACCCCGGAAGCCCGAGGCTGGCTTGGTTTCCTGAAGCGGAAAAAACAAATCACGAATGATGCCCTGTTTCGGGCGGTTCCCGCTTCGCCGGACCCTGACCTTCCCCTGCTTTCAAGGATGTGGATCTTACATCCGTATGGACAGGACGAAAACGGCAATCCCATCAAGGATGTCAACGGGCTGTTCATTCGTCTCAGCATTGACTTTATGCTCACCGTCGTCGCGCGGAGGGCGGCGGAAAATGTCCCGGCGGGTGTCAAACCCGAAGAGCACGTTGCGCAGGCTCAACGTTCGGCAATGGATCGATTGATCCGTCGCGTAAACGAATCCATGCCGGTGCCATATCACTTGACTCGCGATTCCCTGCTCAGTCTTGGATATGCATCCTTCGACCTGGGAACGGTCATACGCGAAACCTGCCGCGAGATCGGAAATATTCCGAATTTTTATTTTCACCAGGGATATGCGGTGGTGCAAAGCGTGGAGTACCTGTTGCGCGCCATGTCGATCCGGCAGGTGTTCAACGTGGTTCCGCGCTTTGCCTCAAAGTTCGGCGATGTGGACATTCGTATTGTCAATGAGAGCGCGTCTTCCGCGGTGTTGCGTTGGTATCCGGGGGATGTGCTTGCGCGGTCTTCGCCGGAGACTCACCGCCATGTAATCAACATGACCTGCCAGACCATTCAGGGAAGTATGGCCTACGTTCCGTTGATGCTGGCGAACCTGCCTCCCGCGCATGTGAATGAATTGAAATGCCAGTTGCGCGGCGATGAATATTGCGAGTGGGAATTCACCTGGCAGTTGCCGCGTCCTTCGCGGTATCGAAGCGTATGGGCCGGCGCGGGCGTTGCGGCATTTGTGTTTGCCTATGTGTTTTTCCAATGGCCCGGCTGGCAGGTATTGAACTGGTTTGCGTTGCTATTCTTTCCCATTTTGGGAGGCTGGCTTGTAAACCGCTGGGCCTTGCGCGGATATTATCTCGACCAGAAGGAAAAGTTATTGCTCGAACAGCGCGAGGCATCAGAGCAGCAATACGACGCGCTTCAGATATCCAATGCCGATTTGCAGCTGGCAAATGTGAGTTTGCAGGAGAAGATCGCCGAGGTCACCGCGCTCACTGAAACGCTGGAACATCGCGTGGAGGAACGCACCCGCGAACTGGCCGTGGCCCGTGATATGGCGCTGGAGGCCTCGCGCACCAAATCCACCTTCCTTGCAAGCATGAGCCATGAAATCCGCACCCCGATGAACGGCATCATCGGCATGACCGGCTTGCTCTTCGACACGTCCCTGACCCGCGAACAGCGCGAATATGCCGATACCATCCGCGCCAGTAGCGACGCCCTGCTGACCATCATCAATGACATCCTGGATTTCTCCAAGATCGAAGCCGGCCGTCTCGAGTTGGAGAACCAGCCCTTTGACTTGCGCGACTGCATGGAATCTGCGATCGACTTGCTTGCCTTGAAGGCCACCGAAAACGGGCTTGAACTGGGTTGTGTGATCGAACCCGACGTGCCCAACGCGGTGATGGGCGATGAAACACGCCTGCGGCAGATTGTTGTGAACCTTCTCGGCAATGCGGTCAAGTTTACGATTGAAGGCGAGATCGTTTTGCATGTTGAGTTGATGCGCGAAGACCAGTCCCGCAGCATGTTGGATGTCCTCCTGCATTTTTCTGTGCGCGATACCGGTATCGGGATCCCGCAGGATCGCATGGATCGCCTGTTCCAATCCTTCTCGCAGGTGGATTCGTCCACCACACGCAAATACGGCGGCACCGGGCTAGGGCTGGTAATCAGCAAGCGGTTGAGCGATTTGATGGGTGGCGAGATGTGGGCCGAGAGCAGGGAAGGCGAAGGCTCCACCTTCCACTTCACCGTGCGCACGCAGTCCACGCTGGTGGCACGCCCCGGCAAGCCAGCGCTTGTGCCGCAGTTGCAAGGCAAACGCATTCTGGTGGTGGACGATAACGCTACCAACCGCCGCATCCTGTCACTGCAGGCGCACTCGTGGAAGATGACCCCGGTCGAGTTTGCGAATCCGCGCGAGGCGCTTGAATCGATTCAACGCGGCGAATCCTACGATATCGGCATTCTCGATATGCACATGCCCGAGATGGACGGCGCAATGCTCTCAAAGGAGATTCGCCGAAGCGGCGCGTCGCTTCCGTTGATCATGCTCACGTCCCTTGGGTGGCGCGACCCCGGCGATACCGATCACTTTGCCGCGTTTCTCACCAAGCCCATCAAGCAATCCAGTTTGTATAATGCGATCATCAACGCCCTGTCGGTGCCGGACTCCGGGTTGAAACGGGTGGAACCTGTTGAGGCGCTTTTCGATCCCCACCTTGCCGATCGCAACCCCCTCAAAATCCTGCTGGCCGAGGATAATGCCGTAAACCAAAAATTGACCATCCGCATTTTGGGGCGCATGGGCTATCGTGTGGACGTGGCGGCCAATGGCCTTGAAGCGTTGGAATCGCTCGAGCGTCAGCATTACGATTTGATTCTGATGGATGTGCAAATGCCCGAAATGGACGGCCTCGACGCAACGCGCTTCATCCGCAACAAACTGCCGCCCGACCGGCAGCCCTACATCATCGCCATGACCGCCAATGCCATGCAGGGCGACCGCGAAGCCTGCCTGGCCGCCGGCATGAACGATTACATCAGCAAGCCGATCCAGTTGAAGGATTTGCAAAATTCACTCATCCTTGCCGCCGAAACGTTAAAACCTCAATGAGTAACCGGTACGGCAACGTTCACGTTGCTGTGTATTTGGACGCCAAACCCGCAACTCGCAAACTGAAGTTTGCAGTACAGTGTTGTCAGAATAATTTGGAAAATTTCAAAATCTTGTCGTACCTCGTATAAAATGAAAGACAGACCATGACCGAGCAAAAGAAAACAGGAGACAATTCCGAAATCCTCGCCCAGGAACTTGCGCGACGCGAAGCCGAGCTTTCGCAGCGCGAACTGGAAATCGCCCGGCGCGAGTCGGAACTCGACCTGCGGATGATCGAAGCCGGCGGGATGACTTTGGCATCCCGCCCGTTTGATCTGCGCGAGTGCGTCGAATCTGCGCCGGACCTGGTATCTGCCCGGGCTTCCGAAAAACGAATCGACATCGCAATTTTGTTCGAAGGCGATGTGCCCGCATTGCGCGCGATCGTCGGCGACCCGATCCGTTTGAGGCAGGTTCTGCTGAACCTGTTAAGCAATGCGGTCAAGTTCACCGAAATGGGCGAAGTCCTCCTTGTTGTGACGTCGAGCCTGCGCGATCAGATCGCCGGCCTTACATTTACGGTGCGCGATACCGGGGTTGGGTTTTCGCCTGAAAGCGCGGACAGTCTCTTTCGCGGGCCTGGGTTGGGGATCAGCAAACGCCTTGTGGAATTGATGGGTGGAAAATTGGAAGCCTATAGCGAAGGCCCCGGCAAAGGCTCCACATTTATGTTCACCATTCGCGCGCCGATCGCCCAATTGACGGTGCAGAGTCAGCGCGAATTGGACGGAACCCAGCCCGGGTTAAGCGGGAAGCGGGTTCTCATCATAGACGATAACGAAACGAATCGCAGCATCCTTTTCGCGCAGGCTGAAAAGTGGGGCATGATCCCGCGCGGCACCGGTTTGTCCTTTGAGGCCATTCAGTGGATCAAAAACGAAGACATCTTCGACATCGCCATTCTGGATATGCACATGCCGGAAATGAACGGGATCGAGCTGGCGCGCCGCATTCGAAGGCATGGCGCGAAGTTCCCACTGGTGTTATTTGGTTCGACAGGCCGGCATGAAACCGGGGGTGACGAAAGCCTGTTTGCCGCCCGCCTTTCCAAGCCCATCAAACAATCGAAACTTTTTGATACACTGGAGGCGGCGCTGGCTGACAACAAAGTGGAGCGCGTCGAAAGACGTTCCCTCGACCGCATCATTCTCGACCCTGAAACTGCGTCCCGGCATCCGTTGAGAATTCTCATCGCCGAGGATAAGCCGGCGAATCAGAAATTGATCTCGCGCCTGCTTGCGCAAATGGGTTATCGCCCGGACGTTGCTTCGAATGGGTTGGAAGCGGCGGACGCATCGAGGCGCGGCGCCTATGATTTGATTTTTATGGATGTGCAAATGCCGGAAATGGACGGTCTCGAAGCCGCGCGCGTGATTCGCCGCGAGATGTCGCAGGAAAACCAGCCGCGTATCGTCGCCATGACCGCCAAGTTGACGCGCGGCGATCGCGAGTTATGCCTTGCGGCAGGCATGAATGATTGCATCAGCAAACCGATCAAGGCGTTGGAACTGCTGGACGCTCTGGAGCAAACCCGATGAACGAAACCGACAAGCGGTTATACGATTGGCGCGCGAAGGCGTTGGATGTCTTTTTGACAGCCGCCGCCTTGATCTCGTTTCCGGTGGCTTTGATTCCCGTTGCGGGGGCTGTCTTAAACCCTGAAGAATGGCCGGGCGCAATCGCCATTTCCGCGCTTTTTTTGATGCTGTTGGGGCTGGCGATGCTTCGAAAAATCAATCCGGCTATTCGCGGCTGGACGTTGATTTCGCTGGGATATCTGGCGGCGATCCTTGACGTCACACGTACGAATCTGGCTGGCGATGCCGCCATTTACCTGCTGGCCATGCCGCTTCTGGCGTTTATCCTTCTCCGCCCCCGCGCCGGATACATTGCGGGGGGTATTAGTCTCGTCCTTTACTGGCTTGCCGCGATTCTGACAGACAGTGGCATGTTCGATGCGATGATTATCAACCGCGAAAACCCATTTACCATGCGCTGGTGGGTGGATGCCGGCACCACGTTTGTCCTTTTGTTGATCACGCTTCTCATCCTGTTTCATCAATTTTTCATCCTTTTACAGAAAACCATCGAGGCGGAGAGTGCGGCGGCGAAAAGCCTTTCGGAATCCAACGAGCAATTGGAGCAGGCCAATCGCCAGTTGACGCAGGCGAACGATCAGCTGGAAGACAAGGTGGAACAGCGCACCGAAAAACTGCGCGAGTCGGAGCGTAAATTAATGGACATCATCGATTTCCTGCCCGATGCCACCGTGGTCATCGACGAGGGCGGCAGGGTCGTGGCCTGGAACCGGGTAATGGATGATATCACCGGCGTGAAAGCCGAGGATATGCTTGGGAAGGGGAAGTATGAATACGCCACCCCCTTCTATGGCGAGAGGCGCCCGACCTTGATCGACCTCGTGCAAACGCCGAATGAAGAATTCGAAAAACGATACACTTTCATCAAGCGTGAAGGTTCAACCATCACCGGCGAGGCGTATGTGCCAAACTTGAAAGGCCGCCCGGCGTATTTGTATTCGACCGCGTCGGCGCTGAAAGACCCAAAGGGAAATTACGCCGGCGCCATTGAAACAGTGCGCGATATTACCGACCGCAAACGCGCCGAAGAGGAATTGCGCATGGCGCGCGATGCGGCCAACGCGGCCAGCGAGGCGAAATCCACATTTTTGGCGAGCATGAGTCACGAGATTCGCACGCCGTTGAACGGCATTGTGGGCATGACCGGGTTGTTGTTCGATACGCCGCTCACACCCGAACAGCGCGAGTTTGCGGAGACGATCCGCTCGAGCGGCGATGCCCTGCTTGCCATCATCAACGACATTCTCGATTTCTCCAAGATCGAAGCCGGTAAGATGGAAATGGAACACCAGCCCTTCGATCTGCGCGAGTGCGTGGAAAGCGCGGTGGATTTACTGGCCTACCGTGCCAGCGAAAAGGGAATCGAAATGGGCGTGTTGATGGATCACAGCCTGCCGACGGCGGTGATTGGCGATGTGACGCGCCTGCGCCAGGTGATCGTGAATCTGCTGGGGAACGCGGTCAAATTTACAGAGAGAGGCGAGATCATCGTCGAGGCGACCAGTTTCCGGGTTGCGTCGGAGGCGCAAGTGCCCATCGTTCATTTTGTTGTGCGCGATACCGGCATCGGCATCCCGGCCAATCGACTCGATTCCATCTTCCAATCCTTTTCGCAGGTGGATGCCTCGACCACGCGCAAATATGGAGGATCGGGTTTGGGGTTGGCGATCAGCAAGCGGCTTGTGGAGTTGATGGGCGGGAAGATGTGGGTCGAAAGCGTGGAAGGCAAAGGCTCCGCGTTTCATTTCACCGTTCAGGCGCCGCCCACCATGCTGACGAAACATGCTGCGGGGACGGGCGCGCCGGAGTTGACAGGACGGCGATTGCTCATTGTGGACGATAATGAAACAAACCGCCGCATTCTTTCCCTGCAGGCACAAAGTTGGGGCATGATTCCCACAGCCTATTCAAGCCCGCTCAGCGCGTTGAATGTGATGAAATCCGGTGAGTGTTTCGATCTGGCGATCCTGGATATGCACATGCC
Source organism: Chloroflexota bacterium (assembly GCA_016191895.1). GTDB lineage: Bacteria > Chloroflexota > Anaerolineae > Anaerolineales > Villigracilaceae > Villigracilis. The sequence goes on from JACPVD010000008.1 coordinate 14,507, forward strand.
GGAGATGGACGGGGTTGTTCTCTCGGAGGAGATTCGCAAGA
>JACPVD010000009.1 GCA_016191895.1 Chloroflexota bacterium
GCGGCGCGTGCGTGGATATTTGCCCCGTTGGCAACGAACCGATGCGCGATATTCTCGATATTCGCAGAAATCTTTCGATGATGGAAAGCGCGTTTCCCAAACAATTGGAAAACGCATTCAAGGGCATGGAGAGGAATCAGAATCCCTGGAACGTTTCGCAGGCCGATCGAATGAAATGGGCGGATGGCCTCAATGTGCCAACGATTGAACAAAACGGCGAACCTGAAATTTTATGGTGGGTGGGCTGTGCGCCCGCAACGGACTCTCGCGCGCAAAAGACCGCGCAAGCCTTTGCGAAGATTCTCAATGCGGCGGGAGTCAATTATGCGGTGCTTGGAAAGAACGAATCCTGCACTGGCGACTCGGCACGTCGCGCGGGTCGCGAGGATATTTTCTTCGGGCTTGCTTCGCAGAACGTTGAGATTTTGAATGAAGTAAAACCAAAACGTATCGTGACGACCTGCCCGCATTGTTTGCACACCATCAAAAACGAATACCCCGCTTTTGGCGGCAATTATGAGGTTGTCCATCACACGCAATTTATCAATGAGTTGGTCGGCGCGGGGAAGATCAGTTTGTCAGTGAGCAGTGATCCCCCTTCGGGGACTTCGCAGTTATCAGTCACCTTCCATGACCCATGCTATCTCGGACGGCATAACAAGGTTGCAGACGCCCCACGCTCCGCTCTCCACGCAACAGGCGCATTGACCATCGAAATGCCGCGTAACTCCGCCAAGTCGTTTTGCTGCGGCGCGGGCGGGGCGCAAATGTGGAAGGAGGAGGAAGCGGGCTCGGCGCGCGTAAATGTGACGCGCTTTGCGGAGGCGAAGGCGACCGGCGCAAGCACCGTCGCGGTGGGATGCCCCTTCTGTTTGGCGATGATGTCCGATGCCGCGAAAGGGGATGGTGATTCGATGCAGGTGAAGGATGTGGCGGAGATCGTGGCGGAGAGGTTGAAGTAGTCTCAATTATTAAAAAACAAATTCCACCATACCTCCCAGTTTTGCATGGGGGTGGGCGCGGGGATGGGTGTGGCGGCGACGACCGGCTCGCTCCCCGGCTGGCCGACCGGGATAACCGCCTGTTCGCCGTCCTTCACATAATGTCCCTCGGTGCGCGCCCATTCATCCACCGCTTCCGTGGAATTGGCGTATGCCACCTGCGTGTGCAATGCGATTTGGGTCTGCATCACCTGCGTGGCGGCGATGCGCATTTCATCGCGCTGGCCGCTTAAACGATTTAATTCCTCGAGGCGCGTATTGAATTCGATCACCACCATGATCAATATGAAGATTCCCAAAAAGGTTGCAAAGCGCCGGATGTTGATGGGGAGGCCTGACATACCATTATCTTAATCGGATTTCATTCGGTTGACAAGAAAGGGATTGTTTGGGTACAATCTGCCGCCGCAGAACGTAGTACCCTTCGTTCTGACTCTCAAATAAAAAGAAAAGGGCTTAAACCATGAAAGTGTTGCTTGTTAAAGACGTATACAAACTGGGTCATGCGGGGGATATCAAAAAAGTAGCCGACGGCTATGGCCGCAATTTCCTCATCCCGCAGGGACTCGCCGTACTCGCCACCGCGGGCGCGATGAAGCAGGTGGAAAAGATCAAGTCGCAGGCCGAGGTTCGCCGCAATGCGCAGAACGAGGAACTCAAGGGCCTTTCCGATCAGGTCAAGAATGTAACTCTGACTTTCGCCGCCAAAGCCGGTGACACGGGCAAACTCTACGGGTCCATCACCACGCAGGATATCGCCACCGCGCTCACCGAAAAAGTCCGCTTTGAAGTGAAACGCCAGCAGGTGGATATTCAACCCATTCGCGCCCTCGGCGAATTCACCGCGCACATCCGCCTGACGATGGACCTGGTTCCCACGATCAGAATCATCGTCCATCGCGAAGGCGAGTCGGCGGAAAGCGTAACCGAGCACGAAGCCGAGGAAAAGCCAAAGAAGAACGGCGGGCACAAGGCAAAGCAGGAAGAAGCCGCGGCAGAAGAACCAGTTGCCGTTGCAACCGAATAAAATAAACACCACATCACCGGCGCAAGTCGGTGATGTTTGTAATAAAATACATCCATGCCTGAGTCCATCGGCCAGCGGTTGAAGCACGAACGCGAGGCGCGGTTTCTGACGCTCGAGAGAGCGTCGGAGGCCACGCGCATTCGCGTTGTCTTTTTGCAGGCCTTGGAATCCGACGATTATTCGGTGATGCCATCCGCCGCGCAGGGACGCGGTTTTTTGCGCAACTACGCCGAGTATCTCGAATTGGATATCGATGAGATGATCGCGGAGATTCAGCGCAATGCCGCATCCGCGCCTGAAGTCAGCGGGCCATTGCAGCAGGTGAATTTGAACGAGACGGAGATTCCGTCCTTAACCGAAACACAGGATGAAAAACCTGCGCGGTCCTTCCTGACCTCGCTGCTGGGTCGCCGTCCGAAGACGGAGCCTGCGCCTGAGAGCGAATCCACCGAGTTGACACAGGAGGCTTTGGTCAAACCCGAAGGGGAGACTCTGCCCATTGAGCAGGATCGGGCCGAAATCCCGAAGGATGCGCGGCCAGGGGTTGTGTCAAGGCTGTTGGGTCGATTCGGATTCGGGAAGAAAAAGGATGCTGAGTCGGACATCGAAGAAATTGCGACGGCAATCGAGACGGAATCAAAGCCGCCGATTCCATCCCAGCCCGCGGACGTGATCTTTGCCGAGATCGGCGCAAAGTTGCGCGAACGCCGCGAGTTGATCAGCCTGACACATGAAGAAGTGGAGCGGCACACGAAATTACGCGCCGCGTATGTGAAAGCGCTGGAGGAAGGCGCGTTGGATAAGCTGCCTTCGCCGGTGCAAACCCGCGGCATGCTTGCAAATTACGCGGCGTTTCTCGATCTGGATACCGAAGCGACCCTTCTGCGTTTTGCAGATGTGTTGCAGGCGCGGAGGCATGAGAAATACGCCGAGACGCCGCGCGAAAAAATCCAGACGGAAGTGGTAACTTCGCTCCCGTTGTTGCGAAGTTTTATCGCGGGCGATCTGGTGTTTGGCGTGATGATGATTGCCGTGTTGATTGCTCTTGCGATTTGGGGCGTGGGACGTATGATCAGTTCGCAGGCGGAAGCGGAAGCGACCGCGCCGCCGGTTGTGAATGTGTTGGAAAGCACGCCCTTGCCAACCGGGACGCCGATTTCATTGGAGAGTCTCTTGTTTACGCCGACTGCGACGATCGATCCGCTGGCGACGATTGCCGAAACCCCGACGCCCGGCGTCAGCGCGAATGTGACGGTGAATCTCTTTGCAGTGGAACGCGCCTTTGTGCGGGTTTCGGTGGATGGGGAGGTGGCGTTCGAAGGCCGCTTTGCCCCCGGTGAAATCAAAGTATTTGAAGCGAACGACCAGGTTTCCATTTTGACGGGAAACGCCGCCGCCTTTCGCATCACGTATAATGGGCGCGATTTGGGGTTGATGGGAAACGTGGGCGAGGTGGTCAGCCGCGTGTATTTGATCTCGGGCATTGTTGCGCCCACCGCTACGATCTCGCCGACGCCGACAGTGACCCTGCCGCCGACGGTGACGCCGGTGCCGTCGTCCACGCCTTCAGCCACGCCGACGGCTACGGTGAACAGCAATTAGGTAACGCGGACTTCAGTCCGCACTTAATAGCGGCTGAAGTCCGCGTTATAGTATTGCTCTCTAAAAACTACGCCAATCGCGAAGATTCTGCCCGGTACGGCAAGATTTATCTTGCCCGCGCCCGGCGCAAACTGAAGTTTGCGGTA
>JACPVD010000062.1 GCA_016191895.1 Chloroflexota bacterium
GGCAGGTAATCGGCGGAGAGCACGATCTTTTCGTCGCGTAGTTCGATGTGGGTGAAGTACCACCAGCCCCAGCCCCTATCCGTGTAATCCTGTTTTGTATAGGATGTGGGGACGGCAGTATCGGCCAGCAGGGATTCATCAATCGCTTCCATCCCCGCTGGTAACGGATCATTGATCACGATGTAATGCATCGCCGCCGGGATGACCACCGTCAGCCGCACCTTGACCAGTTCGCCGCGTTCGATCTCGGTGATCGGGGTCTTCGGATCGTCGAGGGTGAAATACTCGCGCGAGAGACTCATGCCCTGATCCAACGGCTCTATCGATTCGACAGGCAGGCTCACGCTGAGATAAGCCGTGTAATACAGGTTGCCAGTTCCTCGTCCGCGGGTAAATACAAGGTTGTAAGCGGAGTTGTAGACTTGTTCATTTAACAAGTCCTCGATTCCCAGTTGCAGGTTGACAGTTTCGGTCAGGTTGCCCTTGTCGGCTTGTCCTTCCTGAAGCAGGTTGTCATTCAATCCGATCGCGTATTTGTAATCGGTCTGGAATTCCTTCGACTCGACCAGCCAGTTGGTGAGCGCGATCAGCGACCATGCGGTTTCCTGCGTCGAATACCAGTGACCGGCTTCGCGGTGCGCCATCAGCCAGCGGACCGCGTTCGCGTTGATCGGGTTCTTCGGATCGATCTGTATGAAGGCGTTCAATACGATGGCGGTTGTGCGTGTGTCCGAGTTCCAGTTCCAACGGTCTTTGGAAGATTCCTCCCAATGGGCGCCGGCGGCCGATAAAACAGAAGCAGTCGACAGGTCGGAAAGAAGCGTGGCGATTCGTGGATCGTCCTTATCCAGCAGGTACATCGCCTGTGCGAGATACGCTTCCCCGTATAAATCCAATGAAGCGCGATTCTCGAAGATGAAATTGGTCTGCCCGGCGCTGAGCGCATCGGCGCGGGCGAGGACGTAGAGCATGAAGGCGCGGCGATTGTATTTCCATGATGCGTCGTTGTCGGTGAGGATGGGCAGGTTGTCTTTTACGTAGTTGATGCCGTTGGTCAACACGGTTTTGGAAATTTCATAGCCCGAATCTTTTGCTTCGATCAAACCATAGACGACATACGCCGAGGTGTACGGGTCGCTATATTCGCCGTCCCACCAATTCCAGCCGCCGTCATATTTTTGTTTGGCGTATATTCGTTGCAACGCGGAATTCACATTCGCATCGAGATTGTGTTGTTTGGGCGAAGGGATGCCCGCCGTCTTGAACGCGCGCGTGGCGATGACATTTGGCAGGAAGCGCGAGATGGTTTGCTCCATGCACAGGTAGGGATAATCTTCGAGATAGGTGAGTCCCGATTCCATCGACGCGGCCAGCGAAGGCGCGACTTCGATGGATAGATTCGCGTCGTTGAAACTTATTGTCGTGGGCAGTTGAATGCTTTCGGTGACGGAATTGGCGTTCATGATCATTCCCGATGTGCCGACGGTTTCGATGGCGGCGAAATTGAAAACGGGAATGCCTTGATTCTCGAGCGTGCCAAGCGCGGGCTTGCTTGCATCGGTGTATTCGCCGCTGATCGCGGTTGCGGTCATGTCGACCCGTTCCGCGTCGCTATGCACAATCACATCCCACGTGACATACGCCTGTTCCCTGCCGCCGACTTCGACAGTTTGCTTTGCGTCGGATTTGATCTGGATGCCTTGCGCGTCGAGTGAGACGTCCACCTTCAACGCGTTTTCGGTGTTGTTGAAAACGGTCGCGCCGACTGTGACCTGATCGCCGACGACGAAGAATCGCGGCGTCTGCAATTGAATGAAGAGCGGCTTCGTGCTGACCAGTTCGCTGGTCGCCTGTCCCACGCGGCTGTCTTCGGTGACGGCGCGAACATCCGCCGACCATGTAGTGAGATTTTCAGGCAATGTTACTTTCACCTGCGCCATGCCGTTTTCACCGGTGAAGACATCCGCCTGGAAGACCGCCGTGTCTTTGAAATTTTCGCGTACGGTGATGATGCCAAGCCCATCGCCGCCACCGCCGCCTCCGCCTCTTCCATCGGGAATGGTCTTACGATAATTCGCGTTGAATTCATCCGCGCTGGAGACAAGCCCCAACGCTGTGAATACGCCCAGTCCTTTCTTGGAATAGAAACTATCGAGCAATGGCGCGGAATTGGGCGGGGCCAGTGCCAGCGCGGCCTTGTCCACCACCGCAAGCGACGCGTCTGCTGAAACGGGATCCCCCTGGATGTCGGTTGTCTCGATGGTGTATGTGATCTCGTCGCCGGGACCGGCCGATTCCTTATCCGCGGTAACCGAAACGCGGATCGTCTTTTGCTCCGTGTCGATATTGATCTGCGCCATGCCGATCTTGAAATCGGGCGCGCCGGCGTTGTCTGCGCCGCTGATGACAGTGACGGAAACATATGCAACAGGAGCAAGTTCATCGGTGATGGGCAGTTTGTAAATTGTGCTGTTGCCATTGAGTTGAATTACTTCGCGTTTGTAGATGTGTCCGCGCTCGTAGGTGACCAGCGCATACACCTTTCCCTCGAACGGCTGGGCGATCAAAATTTCGGCGGTGTCGCCGGGTGTGTAAAAATCTTTGTCGGCGATCAGGCTGAAGGCGCGGTCGTTTGTCTGCCGCCAGTAGATCGCGTCCTCGCTGGCAACCCAGAGATAGGTCGAGGCATGATGCGAATTGCCCTTCGAGTCGACGACGGTCACGAGCGCCTTGTATACGCCTCCCTTTGGCGGGATGAAGCTCACCTGCGCGGTTCCATCTTCGCCGGTAACTGTATCCTCTTTAATGACGGGAATCTCCTTTACGGATGTCTCCCAAATCAATTGCCCGTTTTCATCCTTTTTCTGCACGCTGAACCATTGCCGTTCGACGAATTCGACGGTCACGTTTTGATTGCGAATCGGCTCCGACTCCCAATCGAGGACGACGACGCTAAAGGGTTGTTCCTCGCCCATCACGCCGACGTATCTCTCCGAACGTATGCCCGCATAGTATTCGCTCTGATGCACCACCAAACTCGTCCCGCCGCTGACGGTGTTGCCGGCCACGTCGGTCACATTGGCGTAAAACGACATCTGTTTGCTGAAATTCGTTTCGCCGGCTTCGAAGGTCTGCGAGACGCCGAAATGACCTTTCCCGTCTGTGACGCCTTCCCCTTGATTTACAACCTCCGTGCCTGTCCCGGTTTCGGGATACCAGTACATGTCGCGCTCCCAATCCATGAAACTGTATCGAGTGTATTTGGATGAAGGCTGGAAGTAATAGCGCGATGATTCGATGAACCAGTCCACGTCCGCGCCTTTGAGCAGGCCGCCGGAGTAATATTCCGCGTCCAATGCAAAGCCGGCGCTGCCGCCAACGAGGATATCCGTTTTGTCGGAGTCGGCCCGCACCTCATATTCCGGCTTCTTGTATTCCGCCACGCTGAACCCCACCGCGCTGATCGGCGCCTCAGTCGGCGAGGCGGATTTATAAACATAAAGATTGTACGCGCCCAGCGATACATCCTGATCCAGTTTAATCGCACCGCTGAAACTTCCCTGTTCGTTAACCTCCACAAACTCCGAAAAAATCTTTTCGCCCCATTGTTCCGCCACCACGTAGACCTTTTTCTGGGTCGGCAGGCTGTAGTGCATGTCGTCGTCCTTGCGCAAAATGCCCTTGAAAAAGACCTCCTGATCCGGGCGATAGACCGGCCGGTCCGTGTACATGTAACTGAACAGATTCTCCCCGCCGGCATAATAGTTTTGATATAAGCCGAAATTCCCGGCAGAGACTCCGCTTCCCCAATACAGGGCGGTAAAACCAAAACGTCCATGCCCTTCGGCGCGGGCGTAATTGGCCGATTTGATATTTGCCATGTAGGCAATGCCATTTTCGTCAGTGTTCACCGTGCCGATTGGTTGGAATTTGTCGTTATAGAAAGTGACTGCCAGGTTCTTCTGCGGGGCGCCGCTTTCCAGGTCTGTCACCCAGGCCAGTCCCTCAGTGGGCGTGGCTTTGAATGTGATATTGTCTGTCGCCACGATGAAGAGAAATCCCTGGTAAAAATTCGTCTTGTACTCGAGCGGCTTTGCCTGCGCACCCGCGAAGTAGTACCCCGGCTCCAACGGCTTTCCGTCTTCATCCGCAAATTTGAATAACTCGCTTATTACCTCGTTTCTTACCTCGCTGGCCCCGAGTTTCCACTCGCGCACGGCCTTTTCCTGCGGTTTGAAACGCGTCAATTCGATCCTGCCGTCGGTCAGTTTTACAAACTCATCGAACGCCAGCGGATAAATCGACACCGTCGCTTCATCGAGATTCAAATGTTCGAAATAAACCTCCTGCGTTCCCGCGGCGCGATACATCAATGGAGTCCAGGGCAATACGAGCCGCGCATACGAGCCGTAATCCCCATTATTGAACGAGCGCGAGGTTTCATCCCGGATCGCATTGCCGTATATATCTTTCGCGCCGGGTAAAACCCGCACCACGTAATTTGTAGCGGGTTCGAGTCCGTAAATATATAGGGTTTTGTCGTATTCGCTGTAGTACCAATTCGACTCACCGGGTATTGCGGGCGAAACGACCACCTTGTCTTTCAAGCTGTCAAAATCCATTTGCGAGGCGAACGTGATCGCGATATTTGAATTGTATACGCTGCTGTCCTCCATATTCGGCGCAATGCCCGCCACAGAAGGCAGAGGCACTGTTGCAAACTTAATATATCGCCCCCATTGTAGTCTGCCACCATCAGTTGCTTGTGCATGAGGTGCAATTTCCAATGCGTAAAAACTGGCGATCTCGAGTTCTTTTTTTGGCTCAATGGTCAATGTGGTGAAAGTTTTATTCCACGTGAAAATTACAGGGAAAGCTGCCGAAGTTTCGCGGTTGATAATCTTCACCGCATCTTCCGTGCTTTCCTGATTCATAGGCTGCAAAAAAGTGACAATGAAGGTTTGATCAAGCGGAACATCTGTCACTTCTCCGGATGGATTCCGCTCTCCATCTTCCAACGTGTAATTATCGATGTTTGGTTCGCGCGTGTTGAATTTCCAACTATAAGATTCGTTTAAGGAGTTGCCGAGCGTATCCGTCAACCCCGCATCCACTCTGACCTGATAACGGGTCCCGCTCAACAGGCCTTTCTCTGCCTCGAACACATACACCGACGAATTGACCCACTCGCCTTTGCCTTCGACTTCGGGCGTGAACACCAGCGGCTGTGGAAGTTTATTCTGTTCCTCGACAATACTCAACGGCACGACGGGATGGTTGAAGATGACCGTGATACTGGATGTCAGGTCCACTTCCCATGTGTCTGCTGCGGGGAATACCTGCGTCACCGCCAATGCTTCGGAGGTGGTAAATTCGATTTCAATGGCTTCTTCAACGGATGTGCCGTCTTTTGCGCTGGCTTGCGTGGAGAATGTTGCGATATACGTCGCGCCGGAATCAAGGACGGCATCGGGGGTGAAGACGAAAGTCCGGGCGTTGCCCCACTCTCTTTTGCCGGGAACAGCCTCCCCGTCCGATGAAAGAAGCGAGAACGAGTCCGACGTTTTTGCCTCGTCCATATCGCGGTCGAACGCAATCA
>JACPVD010000063.1 GCA_016191895.1 Chloroflexota bacterium
GAAAGAGGAAAGAGGATTATATTGGCTACACGACAAGCTCAAAGACATTGACCCTGAAGCGGCTGGGAAGATTGATGCGCGAAATTTTCGTAGAACAATCCGCGCACTGGAAGTCATCATGACTACGGGCAGGAAATTTTCCGAGCAGCGCAGGCAATCTGATTCGCCATATCAGTTAATAGCAATTGGCTTGACGCGTCCACGTGCCGAGTTGTATGAGCGCGTCGATAAACGGATTGATGCGATGTTCGCAGATGGATTTGTCGATGAAGCGAGAGGTTTGTTAGCGCAAGGCTACTCCCTCTCCCTGCCGACGATGTCTGCCATCGGGTATCGGGAGTGCATCCGGGTGGTGAACGGCGAATTAAACGAGGAACAGGCAAAGACGGAGATAAGACGCGCGACACGAGTGTTCGTCCGCAGGCAGGCAAACTGGTTCAAGGAGTCTGATCCAGACATTATGTGGTTCAAAGTTCAGCCGGGGGTTGTCGATGAGATCGTGAAAAACATCCGGCGGTTGGTTGACTTTTGATTCCGCATTGTATATACTGGTAAAAATTCGGCAAAGGAGGAGGCAGTATGAACACACGTCCATGGCTTGCTCACTACGATATGGGGGTTCCACAAACAATAGAATATCCAAAGGCGCCGCTTTTCCATTTTTTGGAGGAGGCTTCGCACAAATATCCCGACCACGCCTGCACGATCTTCAATGGCGCGGTCATTTCATATAGGGAGATGAATGCGCTGACCGATCACATGGCGGCGGCGCTGGTGGAATTGGGTGTGAAGAAGGGCGACAGGGTGGGAATTTTTATGCCGAACACGCCGCAGTTCGTGATCGCGTACTACGGGATTTTGAAGGCAGGGGGTGTTGTAGTGGCTGTCAACCCGACGTATCCTCCGGATGAGGTGCTGACGCCGGTCAACGATGCGAACATCGAGATCATGTTCACATTGACGCGCTTCTATAAGGTCCTGAAAACCGTGCGCGAAAAATCGAAATTGAAGAGGATCATCGTCTCCAATATCAAAGAAACGCTGTCTCCCATCATGCGCGTGTTGTTCACACTGCTAAAGGAGAAGAAAGGGGGCGACCACCTGGAGAACGTGGATAGCGGCGACCTGTGGATGTAAGATTTGCTCGCCAAACACGCCAATTCGCCGCGCCCCAAGGTGGATGTTTCGCCGGACGACACGGCGCTCTTCCAGTATTCCGGTGGGACAACCGGCGTGCCCAAGGGCGCGGTGGCTATGCACCGCAACGTGGTGGCGAACACGCTTCAGATCAAGAACTGGATGACGGGTCTCGATGAGGGCAAGGAAGTGGTGCTGATGGGCATCCCGCTCTTCCATGTGTACGGTATGGTGGCGGGTATGAACTTCGCGATGGCGTCAGGCGCGAGCATGGTAATGATCCCGAATGCGCGCGACTTGAAGGATGTTTTGAAGAACATCAGCAAACACAAGGCAACGATCTTCCCCGGGGTGCCCCTGCTCTACAACGGCATCAACAATCACCCCGATGTCAAAGCAGGGAAGTACGACCTGTCATCCATCAAAGCCTGCATCTCCGGTTCGGCGGCGTTGATGCGTGAGACCAAGGAGCAATTCGAGAAGTTGACCGGCGGCAAGGTATTTGAAGGCTATGGTCTTTCCGAAGCGCCGACCGCGACGCACTGTAATCCGCTCAATGGGGTGAACAAGACCGGCTCCATCGGGATGCCGCTGCCGGACGTGGATGTGAAGATCATCAGCCTGGACGACGGCGAGACCGAAATGCCTCAAGGTGAGATCGGCGAGGTTACGATCCATGGTCCACAGGTGATGAAGGGCTACCACAACATGCCGACCGAAACCGCCAATACCCTGCGCCAGATGAAGGACGGCAAGACCTGGCTGTTCACCGGCGACATCGCCCGCATGGACGAGGATGGGTATTTCTATATTGTGGACCGCAAAAAGGAACTCATCAAACCGGGCGGTTTCCAGGTGTGGCCCCGTGAGGTGGAAGAGGCGATCATGTCGCACCCGAAGGTGCTCGAGGTGGGCGTGGGAGGCATCCCCGACCCGAACCGCGGCGAGACCGTCAAAGCGTGGATCGTCGTCAAGCCGGGCGAGGAATTGACGGTGGAGGAACTCAAGGCGTTCTGCAAGGAACATCTTGCCCCGTACAAAGTGCCAACGCATTTTGAATTCAGGAAGGAACTGCC